>CAZPHZ010000155.1:0-8001 GCA_964586035.1 uncultured Saprospiraceae bacterium | reverse complement strand
TATGGCAACTGAGTTGGTGGCCGATAGAGTTACATCAGTGCCTTCGCAATAAGTGCTGTCAGGCGTTATTTCAATAATGCTCAATCCCATAAAAACATTTACATCCACACAAATCTGTTCCGAAACGCAGCCAAAATCGGAGGATTGAAGTGTGAGACAATAGGTGCCGGAATCCGCCGGTTGAATATTGTCAATCACTGCTTCGAATGGTCCGTTATCCATTCCAACACCAGCTCCCGCGATTCCATTAGGACCAGTCCAGGTGTAAATGACTGGGCCGATATTGGGCGTACAGTTTTCGGCAGATAACGTCACTGTTTGCCCCACGCATGCATCGCCATCCCCCGTGACATTGCAAATCACCGGTGCCGGCAAAATGCCGATGGTTACCGATTGAGGGACACTTTCGCAGCCTCCGGCTGTGACTAATACCAATGTATAAGTACCCGCGTTGGTGGAGTCAATATTCAAAATAGGGGCATCGAACGGACCGAGTGGGTCGGCAGCTGTGGCCGAAAAGAAATATCCATTCGGGCCGGTCCAGGTGTACGTGATGGGGCCGGTGCCAGCGACCACGTTCATTGCCGTAAGTATAATATCGGAACCGGCACAGAAATCACCGTTAGGACTCGTGCCGTTTATTTCGGGGGTTGCGTTCACCTGGAGGTTAAACGTCAATGGCGCAGAAGCACAACCATTATTATCGCACACCAGGATGTAATCTCCCGCCATAGATATGTCAATATTCGACAAAACAAGCGAAGCAGTATCGCTGCCATTCAATACTTGTTGGGAAAAGAATCCATTGGGACCGGTCCAGGTGCAAGTCATTGTCACTACCGAAGTATCTGTATTTATTGCAGAAAATGTGGCTTCGCCATTTTGGCAAAATGCACCACTCCCGGATACAACTTGCATTATGGGGGTCGGTTGCACGATAATATCCACGGTAGCACCGCTGGAACTGCACCCGAGGTCGGAAACCAAAGTGAGGGTATAGGTTCCGCTTTCATCGGAGGTAATACTTGGTAATGTCACGGATATGGGGTCGGTACCGAGCGCCGTACCTGTGTTGGTAAAGCCGTTAGGTCCAGTCCAGGTATAAGTTACCGAGGCTACCCCGACCGAAGTGTTCATTGCTGTCAGCGTGACATCGTCACCGGTACAGTAATTACCACCGCCGGTGAAAGCGCTCACAATAGGTTGCACATTAATAGTAACAGGCAGCAACAAAGTATCGCCACAACTGCTGGCCGTTGTCACCACCACCTGATAATCACCGGCCGCTGCCAGTGTGAGTGGTGCAATGACAATAGTGCTGGTATCGGTCTCTGGAATTGTTTCAGAAAATGAAAAGCCATTTGGGCCCGTCCAATCATAGGTGAGGTCGCCGATACCTGTTGTATCGTTGGCCACACTCATGGTCAGATTCCCTCCTTCACAGAAAGCTCCACCGCCTTTGACCACCGTCAGCACCGGACTTGCGTAAGAGCAGGGACAATTGTCCACAATGGTCACTGAGATGGTATCGGGTGCAATGGGTTGTTCAATAAAAAACCATTGGTCAATGAATTTGTCGTTTCCAAAGTTGCCGCCATAGGTAAAAGGGATAGACGTAGGCAGGGCATTCCCAGGTGTTCCGCCACCACTTACGGGGCCTCCGATGTCTGAGTGGTCGTAATAGAAAAGGCTATCGGGCAGCGGAGGAATCACATTCAGCCAATCGAAAGTCACCCCACCGGGGCTGTTTTCCACATCTGTCAGCGCTATATGAAGCTCCCCGAAACGTATGTCTCCGCGATAGGGGATGTTCAAATTGGCCCCACTGGGGAGGGGTACCCCTAAACCGTCGTTGCCATTCCAAAAAAGGGAATCTATGCCGCCAGAAATTTCGCCAGATACGACGACATCCACAGGGTCATTATAAGCCCCGTTATTGTTGATATCGAGCTCGATGTTGACTGAACCGCCAATATTGGTATCAAAAATAAAATATCCTCCTTGTCCGAATTCCATGTATCCGGGCACACAAGGCGTATCATCAGATACGGCTGCAACAAACTGGAAATCTGAGATTATCAGTACTTGCTGTTGATTGTTTAGCCAGGTTTGGTGGGGATTCGTTCTAAAAATATCCGTGACATTTGCCTGCGTGGGCATGGTGGTATCCGGCAGGTTGAAAAATATCTTGTTGTTCACCAGGTTGCCCACATCTTCAGCCTGAGGCTCGTAGAGGTACACGCTATCCGGAGACCAGTTTGCCGGGTTGGCACTGCGGTTATAGTCTGTTTTAGCTTTCGATTTGTAAATAGCATTCTTGTTGCCATCGACCAGGCCGCGTGAATTGGAAGATATCGGAAAACGGAATGGGTCGGCATCATGAATATCTACCTGGTATAAATAACCATTCTTTGTGAGCACATAGAATATGGGGGAAGTGGTGAACCCATTGCCATTGAGAAGGGAAATATGTTCGTTGGTGTAAAGCCTTCCTTCATGGGGTTTGCCACCCATATTTCCGGCACCGTCGGAAGTCACTGTAATGTCCCACGCCAACACTACCCTGCGGGAATTGGGTTGGTCTGCTGCTCTCGTCCACGGCGCATTGTTGAGGATATTGGGGTATCCTGCGTTCACATAAGATGGGTAATCGAATATGAGGGTCCAGATTCCACCCTCCCCTGCTCCAACGTTTACAGTTCCGGGAATGTAACCCGCCCCCATCGAAGTTCCTCCACCGGTGGGACCGGCGAGTTCTTCCACATTATTATTTATGATGCCAAGCCCGGTAGTAGTCCCGGTATTATCAAAAGTGGCTGCCAGTGTACCGTCCGGTCTGTAGATTTTGATGAATCCACCTTGAATACCTACATGGCTGGAACCAAAATTGATATAATCACCTTCGTTGGCAAACACCTTTAATTGTTGGTTGTCGCGGGTATCGAGAAACATCCGGTAACCGGGATAATTCACAAAATCTTTTGAACCTTCCGCCAGCAAACTGCCAGGCAAAACGCCCAAACAAATGAGCAATACCATCAATTGAAATGGGCGTCGTTCCCTCGATTCCAAACTTGTTATTGATGTAAGAAGGAGTATAAGACCTTTCATGGTTTCAATATTTGAAGTTGTTAATTTTTCCCTTGTGAACAAACAGAGTCTTGTGTCTATCCCGAGGGCTTGTGGATATTTAACCCACTTTAGTAGCTGTATTGATATTGGTTCTGCACCGGAAAATTATCCTTGCGGTCAGAATTAAGTGTTTCTTACGTAATGGCAGTTGCATTGTTACAATTATAAAAATTGGTACTTCCCGATCCTTTGTTGGTAGATTTTGGCCACGTCCTGCCGTTCCTTTATATTAGGAAAGGATATGAATAAAGGTACACCCTGACAAATTCCGGGTGTTGAATAGAAACCCAAATGTATCTAACTCCAATGCATTCTCCCAATATTTTACATGAAAAATATTCGGGATATTGGAAGTTAAACAATTTGATATCAGTTATTTAGAATTTGAAAAAAACTGTCATTCAACTCTACAGAGCTAAAAAACCTGGAAAAATTTATCCCTCCTTAGATTTAGTTGCTTGATATTCAGGTGCTTGACCTATACTCAATGAGATTGCCGGATGAGCTCCAGCACAGACAGTGATAAAAACAATACCTCTTCCTCCTCTTTCATAGGGCCCATAAATTCAAATGCCCTCGGGTTTACTTTTTTGGCGTGTTTGGGATTCACCACATTGCCCACTTCTTTTTGACCAACTCTGACCGGGAGCAACAATTCCTGCCCTGACCGGGTAATTTGCGCCAACAGTTTTTTTCCCTTTCTATCGGTCAAGTTTCCCTTGGCGTTGACTATTCCCACTAGTTGATTGTTGATGACCACCTCGACCTGGTCGTTTTTCACCCTGTAAATGAGTTCGTGTTTTGAGGTGCGGGCATAGATGAGCGCATTTTCTGTGGGTGAAACGTATTTGCGGTAACTGTACACGATGACAGGCTCGTGGTAGATGGTGGTAAAGACGCCTTGAACAGTTTTTACAACTCCGGTTTTTCTTGATTTATTCACCTGATTCAGCGACAACTGCTCCATTTCCTCACGGCTCCACGGTACCAAATCCTTAATAAGGGGTTTCAGACCGGCCTTTATTTGTTCCAAATCCTTTTGAATTTTCTTTCGGCCGGGTTTGTAATTCTGGAGTGTTTTCAACGCCAGGTAAATCCCGGCGCTACTCAATGCCAATATGGCTAATAATGCTAATCCTGCCATGTTGCCCGTTTTTCTCTATCATTTAAAATTAAAATTCTTGCGCCAATGGTACCACAAAAATGCCATTCTCCCAATCTTCATCGACGGAAAATACCTATACCACTGCCAGAATTTATTTCCGGACAACACAATGTTTATCAGCCAAAAATTCCACGTGGAAAATTCAAGAACCATCTTTTAAAATGAAAACTACGGATGAGATTGAATCATCTACCCGAGATAGGATTTCAGCGCATTTCTATTGTATGCTTTTCGGAGCCGCCGGATGGCGCGCTCTTTTATTTGGCGGACACGTTCCCGTGTGAGAGCGTACATTTCACCAATTTCTTCGAGTGTGAGCGACTTGTGACCATTCAGCCCGTAATATGCCGAAAGGACTTCCACCTCCCGTGGTGACAATATGGACAAGCCGGCCTGCACTTCGTCTTTGAGAGATTGCTCCATCAGTGCATCGTCCGGACGGTGGCCATCTCCATCGGTGAGCAGGTCCAGCATGGTAGAGTCGTTGTCTTCGCCACCAATGGGTGCATCTACCGACAAATGGCGAATACTGCCTTTGAGCATATTTGTGACTTCTTTCGGTGTCATGCTCAAAATTTCGGCAAGCTCCTCGTCGGAAGGCTCGCGCTCGAATTCTTGTACGAAAGAAATATAGGCTTCGTTAATTTTGTTGTACGACCCCACCTTGTTTAAAGGCAGCCGAACAATTCTCGAGTATTCTACAATGGCCTGGAGAATGGACTGCCGGATCCACCACACGGCATAGGATATGAATTTGAACCCTTTGGTTTCATCGAAGCGCTTGCCTGCTTTCATCAGGCCCACATTGCCTTCATTGATGAGATCGCTGAGCGACAAGCCTTGATTTTGGTATTGTTTGGCCACCGATACCACAAACCGCAGATTGGCTTTAGTCAGACGATCGAGTGCCTCCTTATCACCATCCCTGATCCTGCGGGCCAGGTCTGCTTCCTCCTCGGCATTCAGTAGATCGATTTTGCCAATATCGTTCAGGTACTTATCAAGGGCAAGACTCTCCCGATTGGTGATCTTGTTGGTGATTTTTAATTGGCGCATACTTCGATTGTTAACGGTTCAGGGTTTCGCAGTGTAGTCTATAAATTCGGTGATGATAGGTTTTGAGAACTGTAACTTACTTTCTGTATAAATTGCTGAATTCTTACGCCAAAATAAACAAAAAAGTTGCCACAAATAGCCACCACCTATTGACTTTTTAGCAAAAAAGGATTATGAAAAGTCAGTTTTGCAACGCAAGGCCTCTGGCTAAAGTTCACCCGAAGTGGTAATACCTGCACAATGTCAAATTTTTTTTTCCTCAATAAAAGTCAACAATAATCAGTGCATGCGGTCGCCACGCAGGCTCAGCCCGTCAATCACCTCTTTTTCGTAGATGAGGTACTCCTGCCACCTTTGTTTCACTTTTTCTTCTTCAAAATAAAGATTTGCCAGGTCGAGAAATAAGCGGTAATGCCCCGCCTCGGACACCATGAACTTGTGATAAAACTCTTTGAGGTCGTCTTCGGCGATGTGCAGTGACAACAACCGGAAACGCTCACAACTACGGGCCTCAATGAGCGCACAAATGAGGAGTTTCTCCAAAAGCCGCTCATCCCGGCCGCCCCCTTTTTTTTCAAATTTTAGTAATTGATTGACGTATTCATCTTTTCGCTGACGGCCCAACTCCAGCTTTCTTTTGTCCATCTCTAGCAAAACCTGCCTGAAATGCCCCCACTCCTCCGTCACTATTGGCGCTACTTTTCGCACCATTTCCGTCTTGTCTGGATATTGCTGAATCAACGAGATACAAGATGTCGCCGCCTTCTGTTCACAGTAGGCGTGGTCAGTGAGTATTTCGCTCAAGTCCTTTTCTGCGAGATTTACCCATCGGGGGTCGGTTGGTAATTTCAGGCCTAACATTCGTACGGTTCATTGATTGATGAGCAGCAAACTTAAAGTACTTTTTATAGCGGGCAACAAGTTTTAGGATTTAAATTAAAATATTTATAAAATGATAACTCTCAATGCTTTTAATGCAAGGAATTGGAGTAGTGATTCATAGCAAGCCTCCATATATTCAATGCATTGTTAAATGAGGCACCTTCAAGTCACTCCTTACAGTGCCAAAGGGCATTTACGAGGGAAGAAACTCGGGTGGTGTACCCATGCGTGGGAATTGAAGTCAAAGCATTTGCATTCGAAACACGAACAGACTTTGATCATCTGCTCCTTTCCAGGCAGGAAAAATGTTGGCGGAAAAAGTCCAGTTCGTAGATTTCGAATTCCTCTTTTACCAAGCTCCAGTGCAGTGTGGCGGCATCCAGTTCTCCTTTGGTCAATATCTTTTCCGCATCGCCTCCCACTTGAAACTGCAAATGGTAAACCGTAGATTGTGAAGCCGGTTCCCAGACACCCGTATCGGGACGGTTGTTGAAAAGACGCACGCTTTTTCCAGATAATAGCAGGAGCTCCAGCAACCCTCCTTTTTCAAAACTACCGAACAGTTGCGGAGCTTTTGGCGAAGCGATGCTGATATCGAGATGGAGAAACCGTAGTCCGCCAGATATGGCTGTCAGATATCCGCTGCACCGGATGAATTCGGACTTTGGGAATGCCGCTTGCAGGGCCTTATCTGTTTTTGAAAAAAAAAGGGAGGACCGGGTATCTCTGCGATTCAGGCCGGTGGTGGCATCCGTACCAGCATAAGCCAATTCACATGGTTCCATGGGCGGATACAACGCCAAATCGTCCTCCGCCCGGGGCGGCCGGTGAAACCTGAACGGCCCCGTATGGGCTGGCTTCGGAATGGGGTTTTGTGCAATGGGCGTCAACTCAACCTCTCCGGCAAATCCATGCGACCGTTGCCATTCCACTAATTTATTACGCCGCACCAAGGGGGGGAAATAGGCCGTCCCGGCCAATAGCGCCGCCCATTCTTTTGCCAGCGCGTACTGTTCGTCTAATTTCCCAACCTCTTCTTTCAATTCGGTTAGTTCATTCCGCTTTTCAGACAGCGATGGTTCACGCGAGGCGGGTGGCTCATTTGCGAGGCTGTCGAGTTCCCCTTCGAGCCGGGCTAAAGCGACCCTGGACTGGACGAGTTCGAGCGCTATTTGGTTGACTACACCGGCGGCCTCGCTGGCCTGAGCAACCGGTTCTGCAAATTCCGGAGAATCAGGATGCAAGGAATCAGCCCACTCTACCGATGAGTCTCGCTCACCAAAATACCGCCATGAACCATCAGAAAAAACGATGATTTTCCGGCCCCCGGCATCCGCGCTGACAACTTGCGCTGTCAGGGTATAACACCCCCCATACAAAGCGAGGAATAACAGGATTCGATAAAAATAAACCGGTCTCATAGCTGATTTCCCCATAAGTTTTATCAGGAAAAACAAAAATAGAACATCTTTACCGCAGATAAGCAATTTGAATGCGAATCTGACTCAACACTATGATTTATATGCTGGACATCGGATTTCTGTCCTTTTCCATTTGGGACGTTCTCGACGTAGCCATTGTCGGGTACCTCATTTACCGCATCTACCTGTTGTTGCGGGGAAGCATCGCCTTCAATATTTTCATCGGTGTGGTGATGCTGTACGTCATTTGGTGGTTGGTTCGGATGCTAAAAATGGACATGCTTTCGCTTGTCCTCGACCAGTTTGTCAGCGTCGGGTTTATCATCATCATCATCATTTTCCAAC
>CAZPHZ010000154.1:0-8142 GCA_964586035.1 uncultured Saprospiraceae bacterium | reverse complement strand
TTTCAAGGTCAAGGAATCACCTTTTAAAAATTTTTCAAAAAAAAATAGCTTCGGAGTATAGTACTCCCCGAAGCTATCTGGGTTTCGTTGGATGGTATGATTCCTCAACGCATTACTGCGATTGAAGTGGAACGCCACCCCCTGCACCACCCGTTCCCACCATAAAAGTGGCGGCAATACAAAGAACCAACAATGCGATGGCCAGGCCCCAGGTTACTTTCTCAATCAAATCAGCAGAACGGGCAGCGCCAAACATCTGATTGGCAGCAGAACCTCCGAAGGTGGCATCCACGCCTCCGCCTTTCGGATTTTGAATGAGCACAGCAGCTATGAGGAAAAAGGCAATTGCTGCAATTAAAATTGTCATTAAAACCATGATATTTCCATTGTTTTGGTGCCCGTGAACTAATGGGTTGTCCTTTTCATCTTCATTCAAACACAACCTAAAAAGAACGCAGATACATTAACTATTTATTTCTAAGACTTTCAATTTTGGCGGCAAAGAAACTGTTTTTTTCGGGATATTGCAAGCACAATCGCTCATACATATCGATGGCTTTGTCATAGAGACCCTGTGATTCCAATAATGCAGCCAAAGTTTCACTGGCCACCCCAAAGTCTTCGGCAATGCTTCGGGCTGCAACCTCCCTCGCCTCATCCTTGACAGGAGACAATGGGTCATCCACCGCTTCCTCCGCATCTTCCCCTTCAACTTCTTTATCAGGGAAATGCACCGATAGCGAATGAACTTCAGGTGGCGGGAACTGCTTCAACCAGCTATTAAATGACGTTTTTGGAACCGGGTGAATAACCTCCTCCTCATTCGTGATTTCTAAAGTTATCGAATTCGTACGGTTTGGCGTTGGAAGTTGAAGCTCTTTGGCGGTATCCTCTCCAGTTGTTTCTCCGGAATCTTTGGTCATGGCTTCGATAACCAAGGCCACGGCTGCCATGTCGGCGATACAGTTCCAATGAGGGTTGACATTATCGGGGGAGGTATCGAGTGGCCCCGGTTCTCCCTTTGACGCCATATTTTCTGTGAGAATTGCCGGTTCCGAAGCCTCCGGCACGTCGACTTCATCCGGGCTATTTTCGCTATCTCCAGTTTCAGCAGGGGGAACATCAATAGAATCAATGCTGCCGCCCTCCGAATCCCCAGCCTCGCCCGCAAGATTTTCCAAAAAATCGAGTTCTTCCTTTTCGTCAGTAGATGGCTCCTCTTCGAAATTTTCTGTACCAATACTTTCGATGCCGGCTACGATATCTTCAATAGCTACCTGTTCCTGTGCCGATTTTTCTTCAGCCTCTTCTGGCTGGGACAGCACGACATCTTCAATAGCCGACAAGTCTTTCAATTCGAGAAAATCTTCACCGAATGCGAAATTTTCCTGGCCGCCGCGCAAGCTGTCATGGAGTTTTATCAGTTCTCGCAATTTCTTTCTGTCGATGCTGTAAACTGAGGCGAGGGTCAGGTTGTGGTCGTAATCTTTGTGGTTGTCGAGCAAATTTTTGAGCACCAGCAATGTACGCAGATTTGGGGCATAGGGATACTGCAAAACCAGACTCTTCAACTCCTGATAGTTGACCTGGTAAAGCATCGAAGGGTTTTTGATATACTCGTGAAAATTTTCGGCATTCATTTCAACGCAGATTGGTCAAAATTCCGTTTATCCAAAATGACCTGGCAAAATTATCCAATTTCCTTCTGATTCTCAACAACTTAAACTTTTTTCAAAAAGCCTGTCAACAGTTGTACTGCCTTGCCCCGATGGCTGATGGCGTTTTTTTCAGATGCAGGCATTTCAGCAAAGGTGATGTCAAAACCATCGGGCTGAAAAATGGGGTCGTACCCGAATCCTCCCGTACCGGACGGTGCCTTTCGGATGGTGCCGGGAGCAATGCCTTCGAAATTGTATTCCTTGCCATTGAGTATCAGGGCAATTACTGTACGAAAACGGGCACTTCGGTTCTTTTTCCCTTCGAGCTTTTTCAGCACCAATTCCATATTGTTAGCGTCACTGCGGCCCGAACCCGCATATCGGGCCGAATGTACGCCGGGCTCGCCATTCAGGGCGTCGATTTCGAGTCCAGTGTCTTCTGCAAAGCAATCCACCTGGTAATGCTGGTGCAGGTACCGCGCCTTTTGGACGGCGTTTCCCGGGATTGTGCCGCTCGTTTCCGGTAATTCTTCCTTGCAGCCGATATCCTCCAGACTGAGTAACTCGAACATGCCTTCCAAGAGTTGGCTCACCTCCTTCAGCTTGTGCTTGTTGCCGGTGGCAAAAACAATCTTTTTCATAAAGTGCAGCTTTTAATGCGGGACCAGTCGGAATAAAATCCACTTTTATGCCGCAAACGAAAAGACAAATGGTCCGTGAGATCAGGAAGGATTCGGAAACATAAATTGCAGGGCTTCCCAAAGTTTAGCTTTCAATTTTCGGTCTTGTTCGATGGCGGACAAATCATGCACAAAAACAAAATCACGGCCGCTGAGGGAAGATGGCAAATAGGGTCGTGGATTGACGTTGAGGCCCACTCTTGCTGGCAAAACTCCAAAAAACAAGGCCTTCTCAACCGCATTTTTTTTGGCGAAGCTCAAAAAACTAAATTTTTGGTCACCTGTTAAAAAAACAGACAACGCATCTGCGTTCCGGTCGTGATTGACTGCCTGGAGGACCTTATCCAAAAACGTCAACAAACCTGGCTCTGGCTCATCTTGCATAACGAGCAAAAGTCCTTTGCGATTTTCACCAGTGCAGACGGGAAAATCGCTGTCAATTGCGGGGAATATTTTGAAGTCAAAAATCCCACTTTCCAGAACATCATTTTTAGTAATCAACGATATGTAGAATTATATTTTGAATAGACCACTAAAAAAGGACTCAATAAGAATCATTTTCTAAAATGAGCCTAATTCGATAACTTTGTGCAAATTTAAACGAAATGAGCATGGATATAACAATCACACGCACCAAAAATTCGAATATCCAAGACGTGGATTTCGAAAACCTGCCTTTCGGCCGCCTATTTTCCGACCACATATTTGTCGCTGATTATTACGATGGCGAATGGCACGACGCTCGCATCGAGCCCTTCCATAAATTCCAATTACATCCTGCCACCATGGCGCTTCACTATGGTCAGGCAATATTCGAAGGCATGAAAGCTTCGAAGAGCCTCGACGGAACGCCTATGTTATTCAGGCCCGAAGACCATGCCCGGCGATTCAATGCATCCGCAGCCCGCTTGTGTATGCCCGATGTTCCGGTGAAGCTTTTCCTGAATGCGGTAAAAAAGCTGGTTGCTCTGGACCAGGCGTGGATTCCTCCGCAGGAGGGAAGTGCTTTGTACATTCGGCCCACGATGATTGCAACCGATGAATTCATTGGCGTAAAGCCGTCTCAAAAGTATAAGTTTTTCATCTTGACAGGTCCGGTAGGCCCCTACTACCCCAAACCTGTGAAATTGGTTGCCGAAACGAAATATGTGCGTGCCGTACTCGGTGGCACGGGCGAGGCTAAGGCCGCCGGAAACTATGCCGGAGCGATGCTTCCCACAAAGTTGGCGCAAGACAGTGGATTCGACCAGGTGCTTTGGCTCGACGCCAAGGAGTTTAAGTACATCCAGGAATGCGGCACGATGAATATTTTTTTCGTCATCGGCGGAAAAGTAATCACGCCGCCTCTCTACGGCACTATTCTCAATGGTATCACCAGAAGGTCGGCCCTGCAAATCCTTAGCGAGGAGGGATATGATGTGGAGGAATATCCTCTCACTATCGGCGAATTAGTAGCCGCGTATAAAAACGGTACTTTGTTGGAGGCCTTCGGTGCAGGCACGGCAGCCGTTGTTTCTCACGTCTCCGATATTGCATATAAAGATGTGATGATGACATTGCCGCCCGTGAACCAGCGCAAGATCGGCCCATTCATTAAATCAACGATTGATGGCCTGCGTTCGGGCCGTGTACAAGATACCCGCGGATGGGTAGTGCCAGCCGGTGAAGCTGTCGAAGCTACCACAGTTTAGACCTATTTCGAACGAAGAATAAAAGCCACCGGCGGCATTGCGCACAGCCGGTGGCTTTTTTTATTGAATCAGAACATGGAACAGGTTGATTTTTTGGCCATCGGCCATATTTGTCAAGACAAAACTCCGGGGGGAATGGTGCCTGGCGGGGCAGCAGCTTACGCCGCGCGTCTATCGGCGAACCTGGGACTCAGAACCGCCGTGCTCACAAGCACCCCGGTCGATTATGGCTCGGACAGGATATTACCCGGCGTGGCAATTGAAAATTGCGAAGCTCCCTTCCACACTGTTTTTGAAAATATCTATGAAAAGGGTGTGCGCCGGCAAATGCTCCACCAACGTGCGCTGCCGTTGACTCCGTCTCAATTGCCAGCCAACTGGAAGGGGGCAAAAACCGCCCTTCTCGGCCCTATCGCCGATGAGGTTTCTATCGATTTTATCACCGCTTTTGATGATGCCATCGTGTGCGTTTGCCCGCAGGGCTGGATGAGAAAATGGGATGCGAGCGGCCGCGTTTCCGTCAGTCCAATCAAAAACTGGGAACCTCTATTCGATGCTGCCATTATTTGCATGAGCGACAGCGACACCGGCAGCGACTGGAAACTGATGGACGACCTCGGCAAAAAAGCCCGGATGCTCATCGTGACACAAGGGGCCAGGGGAGCTACTATTTTTTCAACCGGCAAAAAGCGGTTTTACCCGTCTATGCCGGTGGCTGAGGTGGACCCCACGGGCGCCGGTGATGTTTTCGCCACGGCTTTTACCCTTCACTTTCATAAAACTGAGGATATGGAATTATCAGCCGCTTTCGCCCATGCGGCGGCTTCACTTAGCGTTGAGACCAGAGGCGTATTAGAGCTTCCCGTCAAAGAAAAAGTGGAAGAACGCTATAAAATGTATTTGGAAAAATTTTGCACAAAGCACTAAAGGGAATGAGGAGGGCCTGAATCACAAGACGAAGTTCAGAACCCTTTAAAATCCCAAACCAATAATCAGGATAAATTACTGAAATAGCTTTGCACCATTTCATCCCATTCTTGCCGTAGGGAGTATTCAGGAATTTCAATACCCGCCTGCCGGTACCAATAATGGGCATTGCGCAAATCACCATCTTTTCGGTGGAGATAGGCGTGTAAATGAGAACCTTCTTCAGAGGGCAGGTGTTGTGCTATCTCATGTGCTTCGTGCCATTCGTTATGACCATCGTACCAAAGTGCCTTCAACATATCATCGATGCCTTCCGGGGGCACAGTGCCTGACAGCGATTTTATAAAATCTTCATAAACCATAGAGTTGGCGGTATGTTTGGCAAATATAACACAGGAATTCATTTTTTAATCAATTGTCCACGCCAAGCCATTGCAAAGCTAAAAGGAGGCTTACTTTTGCTTTTCTAATAATGACCCGCTACTCATGTCGATTCTAATAGACTTCATTTTCATCGTTTATACCCTGGCGTTGGTAATCATCACGGTGTATTGCCTTCTGCAGCTCCAGCTTCTTTACAATTATAAGAAATATCACCGCTCCCTTTCTACACAGTCTCAGAAACCCGTCACCGGTCCCGCCGAATGGCCTTTTGTCACCATTCAACTGCCGATTTTCAATGAGATTTACGTGGTGAACCGCCTTGTGGATAACATTATGAAACTCGATTATCCAAAGGACCGGTTCGAGGTGCACGTGCTCGACGACAGCACTGATGAAACCGCAGAAATTATCCGGCGAAAGGTGGAAGAATACAAAGTCCAGGGGTTCCACATCGAACAGATACTGCGATCGGACCGGGTTGGCTTTAAAGCGGGGGCATTAAAAGACGCCATGCCTCGTGTAAATGGCGAATTCATCGCCATCTTCGACGCCGATTTTATGCCTAAATCTGATTTTTTAAAATCAACACTTACGCATTTTCAGGATGAAAAAGTGGGCGTGGTGCAAACACGTTGGGAACATCTCAACGAAAACTTCAGCCTCATCACGAGGTTGCAGGCGTTGCAACTCAACTCACACTTCCGCGTGGAACAGCAGGGTCGCAAAGCCGGCAACTACCTCTTGCAGTTCAACGGCACTGCAGGCGTATGGCGGCGCAGCACCATTGACGATGCCGGTGGCTGGGAGGCCGACACTTTGACCGAGGACCTCGACCTCAGCATCCGCGCTCAATTGAAAGGTTGGGAAATCGTGTTTCTCGAAGAAGTTGGGTCCCCCGCCGAATTGCCCGTCGAGATGAACGGTCTCAAGTCGCAACAATTTCGTTGGATGAAAGGCGGTGCCGAAACCGCCAAAAAAATGTTGCCCACGGTCTGGCATTCTCATTTGTCGTTGGGGCAAAAGATCCATGCGACATTGCAATTGGGAGCAAGCACCGTATTTGTCTGCGTGTTTGTCATGGGCGTGTTCAGTGTTCCACTGCTCATGTTTTGGACAAAAAACCAATGGGGCGCCGATGTTTTGCAATACAGCTTTTTGGGTATGCTCGCTATCATTGCGGTGCATTATACCGCCAACGTTCAGGCCCCGGGGCCTGCCCGCGAAAGCTACCTGCGAAGATTGGCCAAATTCATTCTGCTATTCCCGCTATTTTTGGCGTTGAGCATGGGGCTTTCCCTCCACAATACCATCGCTGTGGTACAGGGCTGGCTCGGTAAGAAATCCGCTTTCATCCGTACCCCAAAGTTCAATATTCAGGGGCTGGCCGACACTTTCCGCCGCCGCAATTACGTGGCGGAAAAAATAAGCTGGATAACTTTTTTTGAAGGAATGCTTGCGTTGTATTTCCTCCTGGCCGCAGGCATGGGTTTTTACACCGAAAACTTTGGTTTTCTGCCTCTGCACATTATCATGGCATTCGGGTATGGCGCCATTTTTTATTTCACCTTGCGACACTTGAAAGTCAGTGACCAATGAACAACGACCCAAGGAAGTCCCGCAGCACAGCTTGAAATAAACAGTTGTTTCCCTCGAAACCTGGTGCTCGAAAACCTCGCTAATGCGGCAAATCCGACCGATGTTGCGTTCTTTTGTTTCGTCATTTTCAATAATCCACAGCAACTTGGAAGAAGGAACTGTCATAAAATCTACAGGTAGCTGGTACCAGGTACGGCTCGAAAACGGAGAAGTGCTTGAAAGCCGCATCGTTGGCAAGTTCAGGCTGGATGGTCTAAAACTCACCAACCCCGTTGCCGTCGGAGACCAGGTGATGGTGGCCATCGAAGAAGAGGGCCAGGGACTCATCAAGAAAATCTTGCCGCGGCGTAATTACGTCATCCGCCAGTCGCCCCGAAAAAAGCAGTACCTGCACTTGCTGGCAAGCAATGTAGACCAGGCCGTCATCATCGCCACCATCGCCGAACCCAATTTGAAGCAAGGATTCATCGACCGTTTTTTGTTGATGACCGAACCGTATAACATCCCCACCACCATCGTATTCAACAAAGCCGACATTTACCAAAAAGCGGCTTTAGAACTCTACGCATTCCTGCAATCCATTTATGAGCCAATCGGGTACACCATGCACCTCGTTTCGGCCTTGGGCGGACAGGGTCTAGATGAGTTTAAAACATTATTAAAGGATAAAGTAACTCTCATTGGCGGCCAATCGGGTGTCGGTAAGTCCACCCTCGTCAATGCCATTCAGCCCCATCTCAATTTGAAGACCGCCGGGCTATCGGGTCACACGGGCAAGGGGCAGCACACTACCACTTTTGCAGAAATGTTCCCGCTAGATTTCGGAGGGTCCATAATCGACACGCCCGGCGTTAAAACACTGGGATTCAATAACCTCGAGCCACTAGATGTAGCGCATAATTTCCGGGAATTTTTCACATTCTCCAGCCAATGCAGATTCGGCGGACAATGCCTCCACCGAAGCGAACCGCATTGCGCCGTTAAGGACGCCCTCGAAACCGGAGACATCAGCGAACTGCGCTACCAGAATTACCTCTCCATTCTGGACGACATTGAAAATCAGAATTATTGGGAAATCCACGAGATGTAGTTTGAGGAGTTGAGGGAGTTGAGGAGGTTGAGGGAGTTGAGGGAGTTGAGATTAGACCCATTCTCAACCGTCTCAACCATCTCAACCGTCTCAACCATCTCAACCGTCTCAACCAT
>CAZPHZ010000153.1:0-8161 GCA_964586035.1 uncultured Saprospiraceae bacterium | reverse complement strand
ACCGATAAGAGCGAACATCGTACCAGCACACCCATCGGGGGCAGCTACTATCAGCTCGTGCTGGCCCGCCCCCGCCAGGGTGAGCAGCGCATTGGAAGGGCCTCCGGCCGGGTTGGCCAGCAAGGTATAAGTGCCGCCAGTGAGCAAGCTGATGACGAGGTCGGAATAAGTGTTCTGGCTGCTGCCGCCAACAATTTTTGTATTGCCAGGCAGGTTGACCCAATTTGCTGTGGCATCCCAGACATTCATTGAATCCACGAGTACGTTCAGGTTGGCGAACATACCGAAATGCTCCTCCGCATTTACCGACCAGGATTCTAAAAAATACAACCCGGCAGGCAGCGCTACGTAGTTGTAGGCTACCATGTCGCCATTGCCGCAGGCCCCGAAAGGCCCCGATACGGCCTGGCCGTCGATGGAAATGTCGTAATTGCCCACGGCATTCAGCGGGAGCGGAAGGCAGAAAAAGGCAGTGTCGTTTACCGCCGTCAGAGTTTGGCTATTTTCGGAAAAAATATCGCCACACGGGACGACAGGCGTGACTTCCACTACTACGACAGTGGTATCGCAGATGGCCGGGAGTCCTGAATTACAGGCTATTACGGAGAAAGTATCGCTGCCCGAAAAGCCTGCATCCGGCGTATAGACGAAACAGGAATCGCCCGTCAGGCTGACCTCGCCATTTGCCGGCGCGGCTCCCAAAATCAAACTCCCGACGGTTGCCCCCGGCAATTCCGCCCCGCTCGCACAGGCCGCATCGGAAGGCATCTCCTGTGGGGTTGTCAAAAAAAGTGTATCGGTGACAGGCACCGCCATCAACGGATTTATGAAAAGCGTATCGGCACAACCAGTGGCAGGGTCGATGGCCACCACCTCATGAGGCGATACATCGTGGAGCGTGACCACAAATCCATTGGGTAAAAAGGAAAAGTTGGTATTTATAATGGAAGTGCTCGTGGTAGGCAAGTGCGTGACCTCCATGTTTCCATAGTCATTGGTAAGCAGGCCACCGAAAATAATGTTCGTCTGCGTATTCAGTTGCCAGTTGCCGGCGGCATCGTAAAAGTTCATCAGATTCACTAAGTCATTCACATTGGTAAAAAAGCCATCATAACTCACGCCGTTAATTAGCCAGGCATCGAGGGTATAAGGGCCGTTGAAGCCTCCTCCTTGTAAGACGCCATAGCTGTACATGGCCACTGAATCATAGTCACAGCCCTGGAGAATGTTCAAATTTTCGCCATCGAAAACGAGTTGGTAGTTGCTGGCAATCATGGGCGCCAATGAGACACAGTAATGCGTCGGGGCAGCAACGAATCCTACTTCCACCGTATCCTGCCCGAAAATGGAGTCGCAGTTTGCCGGACTGACACTCACCTTTATGAAAGTAGTATCGCAGAGAGTACTGTTGTCAAAACAATGGATAGTGCAAATGAGGTGCGGCGAGCTGCCCGTGAATCCGGTGGCCGGAACGAGGGTAACACAGTTGTTGTCAATGACCGGTGCAAAAACCGTAGCCACATTGCCCTGGCTGCAAAAACCCTCTGCAGTCGGGGTTCCCGGGATTTGGAAAACCGAAGGTGGCAGACAGAACTGCGTCGTAGAATCTTCCGCAATAACGGCAAATACTGTGTCCACGCAAACTGGGCCACTAAGTGTGACAGGGTGAATTGTGGATAAACATTGCGCTAAGGGGTCAACTGCAATGACTGAATAATTTCCGGGAGGAAGATTCAGAAAGGAGTTGGACGACTGCCAGGAATTTCCACCATCGATACTGAATTCGTAATCAACTGCACTGCCGGACACATTTACTATTATCCCCCCATTGTCAACGAGGCAGTTGTCAACGTTGGAAGTGTTCACCGAGGTGATGTCAGGCGGAGTAGAAACAAACACGGTTACTGAATCAAAACTGCCATCATTCCCCGTCACAAAATATTCTGTGGTAATTTGAGGGAAGGCAAGGGGATTTGGACAGGACGAACAACTCAACCCTGATGAGGGTGACCATTGATAGGAACTAGCCCCGCTGGCCATTAATTGGGTTGTGTCGCCAAAACAAATGTGCTGATCAGCACCAGCCTCCAATGTCACACCAGAAATTGCGCTACCATTCGTGGGCAGGCTAATGTTAGTAACATCGGGTAAAATGGGCCTTCCTGATAAAGAATAGCAAAAGCAAAGCAATGTCAGGAACAGAGCATAACCCCCAAAAAGAATTGAAGGGGAATGGGGATTAAAACTTGCGGCTTCAATTTCTACAGAGCCACAAACCTTTGTGAAAACGTTCATGTAAGGAGGTTTTGATGCGTCAATTTCCTCATAGAATTCAACGAAAGTGGTTTAACAGCCTCCCTGTTTTAATCTGCAAATTAAACTCATCCGCCCAAAAACCGGCAGATTTTGCATAGTTATCAGTCTATTTTTTAGATACTGCAAGTCTTTGACTAAATTCACGAATTTCCACTCAAATTATTCGCGGCTTGAATTCGGTCATTTTTTTTAATAAAATGAAGGTGAAAGTCATTGAAAATCAACACCTCATAGATTTCTATTTTCCTTTTCACATGTATTTCTTCAAACGCCAAAAGGTCAATTATTTGCATGCACGGTTTTTTATCGTTACGCATTGCCAGTGGGATGATTTCCGGCAATGACGGTGGATGGGTGTCCAAGTGAGGCGGCTGGAAGTAAAGTGGCTGGGTGTATCCTGAAAAATATCTGATTGCATCTGGCTGATCGTCAAGCCAATGACGGCAAAGATACTGCCATTATACCTTTTTCCCAAAACTGCAAATGTCACAGCAACAGCCCTTAAATGAGCGACTCGAAAGCCATGTCTGTGGTATGTCGAAGACTTTTAGAATATTTGCAGCTGCCCGTTCCCGAACACATAAGATGAAAAAATGCTGATAGATTCACATACACATTTATATCTCGAGGAATTTGACTCTGATAGGGAGGAGATGCTTCAAAAAGCAAAAGATGCCGGAGTAGGCCGGTTTTATCTTCCCAATATCGACAGTGGCTCAGTGCCAGCAATGCTGGAATTGGAAGCCAGGCATCCCGATGAATGTCACGCCATGATGGGTGTACACCCTTGTTCAATAAAAGAAGATTATAAGAAAGAACTTGCTGCCGTAGAAGATTGGCTCTCCAAACGGACGTTTTCAGCCATTGGTGAAATAGGCATTGACTTATATTGGGACCAGACATTCATCGATGAACAAAAGGAGGCGTTCAACACGCAAATCGGGTGGGCCAAGGAACTCGGTCTCCCAATTGTCATTCACTCCCGGAATTCGATGGACCTGGTGATTGAATTGCTGAAAAAAGTTCAAGATGAACGGCTTCGGGGAATTATGCATTGTTTCGGCGGCACACTGGAGCAGGCTCAGGAAATCATTAAGCTCGGCTTTTATTTGGGCATTGGGGGTGTACTCACCTATAAAAACTCGGGTTTGGCAGAAGTCATTAAACACGTACCTCTGGAAAAACTTGTGCTCGAAACCGATGCCCCCTATTTATCTCCTGTTCCATACCGTGGTAAAAGGAATGAGAGCGCGTATATCCGCATCATAGCAGAAAAATTGGCCGATACGAAAAACATGGATTTGGAATCGATTGCTGTCGTAACAACAACCAATGTTGAAAAAATTTTTTAAAAAAAACGCAACCTTATACAACTCTTTATTAAAATTGCCTCATCTTGCTCAATAAATGGCGCCGCTCTGTTTGTCCGGCCTAACCAAATTTTCTTTAAATATCCTGTAGCCGCAAAAAATTTTGAATTGTTGCATCTTTTTACAATTTTTGCGGCGCCTTGCTAAGGTTAAAAGACCTTATTTCTTTGAACTTGGAGATTTTGGTTTTGACTTCTTGCAAAGAACTTTGAAACCGCTGGTATTCAGTTAAAGAACTGATGGAATGAAGAACGACAGAAAAGATACGGAGAGGTGGCCGAGCGGTCTAAGGCGCACGCCTGGAAAGCGTGTATACTCCAAAAGGGTATCGAGGGTTCGAATCCCTCTCTCTCCGCCAGATAATTTTGATTTTTCTGATGATGTTCATTCATTAAAATATTCAAGCTTATTCGATCACGAAAACAGTAATTAAACGTAAAACCTTACGACTATGCGCAAATTATTAGTAGCTCTAATGCTCGTCTTCGGCCTGGTAGCTTTTTCTTCAAATACTATTTTGGCTCAAGATGGCCAAGACACACTGGAGCAAACTGCTACCGATGATACTATTCCACCCACTGTAGATGAAACGGCAACTGCCCAGCCGGAAGCCGCAGTTGAGGAGGATAGTACAACTCCGGAAGCTTCCACGGGCTTTCAGGTTTTGAAAGAAAAGTTCATTCAGGGTAGTTGGGGTTTCATGCTCCCTATTTTGATTACGCTTATCATTGGTCTTGCACTTTCTATTGAGCGGATTATCACATTGAACATCGCTTCCGTCAATACGGAAAAACTGCTCACTCGCGTTGATGATAATTTGAAAAACAACGATGTAGAAGGAGCAATGGAGGTTTGCCGCTCAACACAAGGACCCACCGCCAGTGTGTTGTACGAAGGTCTCAAGAATACAAAATACAGCGCCGATGCAGTGGAAAAAGCAATCGTATCTTACGGGAGCGTTCAAATGGGGCTGATGGAAAAAGGCCTCGTCTGGATTTCACTGATCATCGCCCTTGCACCGATGCTTGGATTCTTCGGAACGGTCATCGGGATGGTTGCAGCTTTTGACAATATCGAGCGGGTTGGCGATATCTCACCGACTATTGTTGCCGGAGGTATTAAAGTAGCCTTGCTTACTACTGTATTTGGTCTTTTGGTCGCCATGATTATGCAGGTTCTATATAATTACATAGTGGCTAAAATTGACAGCATCACCAACAAAATGGAAGAAGCCTCCGTGGCATTGGTAGATATGCTTGTGGTAAACAACACGTTTAAGAAATAATTAAAGACAACCAACTATGTCATATTCATTCCTTGCAAAAAAGGGTCCTATGTTCGCCTTTTTGGGTGCAGTCATTCTGATAGTGATTGCCATCATACCCATCATCGGTGGCATGGATTCGCTGGAGTCGGTTCCGCCGGCTCAACAGGCCTTTTCTGAAGAGGGCAACATATTCTTCCCGGCACTTTATATTGCCGTAGCTCTCTTCATCTTAGCTGTTGCAGCCGCAGTACTTCTGAGCCTTTACCAGGTTGTAGTGAATCCTAAAGCGGCCATGAAAGGCCTTATTGCCTTTGCCATTCTGCTGGTTTTATTCATTATTTTTTATTCGATGGCAGATGGAGCAGGCTCTGGTTCACTGGCTAAGACCATTGAAAAATTCAATGTTTCAACCACAATCAGCAAAATTATTGGTGCCTCCATCCGACTTACAATCATGGTAGGTATTAGCTCAATCTTATTGATGGTTGGGATGGAAGTCAGGAACTATTTTAAAAACTCTTAATCAATGGCAAAGAAAACTCGAGGAGCTCCTGAAATCAATGCCAGTTCTATGGCAGATATAGCATTCCTGCTATTGGTTTTCTTTTTGGTAACAACCACCATTGATGTCGAAAGAGGCATTACGGTGCGCTTACCAGAATGGTCAGAGGAGCCACCAGAAGAAATTGACCTTAAACAACGCAATGTATTTTCGGTGCTGGTAAATGCGCAAAACCAACTACTCGTGCGCAAAGAACCGGTGAAGATAGATGACCTGCGTGAAAAGGCAAAAGAGTTCATCATGAACCCACATTCCGACCCGGACCTCTCAGAGGCTCCCAATAATGCCATCATCTCTTTGAAAAACGACAGGGGTACGAGTTATGAAACTTATATCGAAGTTTATAACGAGTTGAAGGCAGCCTACAATGAGCTTTGGGATGAAGAATGTATGCTGAGCTATCAAAAGCATTATAGCGATAAGCTGCCCAAGTCGATTAAAAACGAGATAAAGAAGAAGATTCCCTTTGTTCTTTCAGAGGCAGAGCCTACAGCTTACGGTGATGAATCTAATTAGTGAGTGATATCGGGGAAGGCATTTTGCGCCTCCCTGATTCCAACCCTATATCTTATGTCAAAATTTCAGAAAAAAAGGGGGAAGGCAACGCCGGCAATCTCCACGGCCTCCCTTCCGGATATCGTTTTCATTCTGCTGTTTTTCTTTATGGTTATCACCAAAATGAGAGACACGGATTTGAAAGTGCAAGTTTCGGTGCCTGCAGCAACGGAATTGGAAAAATTGGAGCAAAAAACATTGGTTCACCAAATCTTCATCGGGCGTCCTCAATTGCGCTTTCAAACGATTTATGGTACTGCTCCAAGAATTCAGTTGAACGATTCTTTTGCCACCGTGGAAGAAATCCCTCTTTTCGTGGAAACACATAAACAAACCGTTCAACCTGATATGCGGAACAGAATTACTTCTTCTTTAAGGGTGGATGGAAAAATTACAATGGGTATCGTGCAGGATGTGAAAACCAAACTTCGTAAGATTGGTCAATTGAAAGTTAATTACGCTGCCCGGCGTAGGGCAGAACGCTAAAAGTTTGCCGGACCATTGCGAATAAAAGGGCTGCATCTCATTCAGATGCAGCCCTTTTTCTTTCACAATTTTTGGACTCAATATTTATCGCAGACGGTCCATTGAACTCACCAATTTCTCGTCTTTTCCAATGAATCTAAGGGCAAGAATGCCAAATAGGAGAAAACCAAGAGGTAAAAAGGAGCCCGCCGCATCATCAATGGCTGCTACCGACAGATTCTGAACATCCTGCCAAAAAAGAATGACCGCCAGCACGAGACCCAACACATCGGCAATGATGGCAAATCGGGTAACCTTCATCTGCATTTTCCGGTTTTTAAATAAAAAAATGCTTACAAAAGCAAGTATCCCGGCCAAGGCAAATAAGCCCGCCAGCCCAAGATTGTCGCCGACGCCGAAAATGCTGTCCGAAAAGAGGACCGAACCCTGTACATCTGACTGTGTCGTGGCAATTGGCACGGCCAAGAGTCCGAAACCGGAAGCTGCTGCTAAAAGAAGAAACACGGATTGAATTCTCTGAATCATGATTCGTATGGATTTTGATTCTGTGAAGTCCGGCAAAGATAAACAGCCGAAGCCAATCATTTAAGAGATAGCGTTACCAGCCTTATTTGAATTCGGTGAGATAATTGTTTACACTTCAGTATTAAATGCGCCGAATAGCGAAACCGGCATTATCACGTTTCTGCAATTAGCCATAAATCTTGCTGGTTCATCTCCCCACATTTTGTCACTATCACAGCGCTCCGCTATTAAAAATAAAAGGCCCAAGCCATTCAATTCATTTTTTCCTAGTCACAACAACTGCTGTTTTTAGCTTTAAAGCGGGTTCAAACCGCTGCATCTTTGTCCTACCAACCCGCCAAATTCTCCTCTCAGGCAAAAAAAATTCGACAAACAACAAGAGTTATGAACACGAATCGGTTTTTCACAATCTGCCTTTCTCTGATTTTTTCCTTTAGCCTTTCCGCACAGCCCGGTAACATGGGAGGTCTCCAATTCAAAGTTCAGCTAATGGCCGACCAGGTGACCTGGGGTGTTTACGTGAAGCCCAACGACACCATTTCTCCGAGCGACAATACGAATACTGGTTCTGGTCAGGTAACACTGGTGACGCCTGTTGATTTCAACTATACCAACTTCCAGAGTCACGCTGGCACATGGATTCAGAATGCACGGGTAAATGCACCTGCCGAAGCTACCGATAAATCATACGTTTCTTTCGGCTTCGTCGTAGATGAGCCCAAAATTCAACTTTACCCGCAACAAGAAACGTTGCTGTTCACATTTGAAAGTACCACAACCAACGAAGTTGAACTCAATCTGATAGACAACGAGAACGACCCATTCTTGCCGCCAAACTCTTACAACTCCAACCCTGGAAACGATTTAGGAATTATTGATTTCAACGCACAAGACGGACTGGTTTATTACACTTACACCTCCAATTTTTCTGACGACAGTTCGACGCAAGTACTGGCTACAAACAGGGAAGAATAATAACGCCATCCGAAAAACCGGTTCCACTCATTTAGCTTCACTTTTATGGGATTATAATAGCTCGGTTTCCACTTTTACCAAATCCCCGCTCAGGGGGAAGTGGAT
>CAZPHZ010000152.1:0-8171 GCA_964586035.1 uncultured Saprospiraceae bacterium | reverse complement strand
TTAACATACCCCCTCAGGTAAACTTTAGTAGTGGCAGGGAATGTGTTGGCGGTAATAATGATAGGTTTTTCCTGAAACCCGCTTTTATTGCTGGTATTGAATTCAACATTGATTTCTCCCTGGGCACCTGGATCCACTTGCTCTTTGGGCCAGGTAGGAACAGTGCATCCGCAGGTCGAGTGAGCATTATTGATAAGGAGTGGTACCTTGCCGTTGTTCACGAACCGGAACACATGGGTCACAATAGTCCCCTCTTTTACATCGCCATAATCGAAAGAAAGACTCTCGAAGGTCATCCTCGCCACATTGACCGTATCTATCGTGCCATCGGCAGACACAGGGTTGCGAATGATAGAGTTGATTTTACCATCAGTCTTGATTTCCTGAACCGACTTGCCGTTGCCTTTTGATTCGTCATCGCAAGCTCCTATGCCTCCTACCAGGACAATTAGGAAAAAGCAGCGTGCCACCGGATTATGAAGAAATCGCATGAACACCATAACATTGATTTTGTGGACTACCCAAAAACCCGTTCTCAAATTGAGCAGCATTTTTGCGGTGCAAATGTAACGTTTCGCCTATCATTATGCCAAACTTCAAATCGTGGTGTTAATGGATTAAAGTAAAATAAATTACTACTCTTGTATGCATTTACCTGGCTTTGTGTAGCTGGTGGAAAAGGATATATCGCCCAACACAGAATTTCTTTTTCCAGCTGCGCCAGGTCACATTGCTCATACAATAAATTGTAACTTATTTCCCATCCGTTGCTACATTTGCCTTTGTCCTTATCAAATGAAATATTATGGCCCAGCACAAATACAACTACGGCATTATTGGCAACTCTACCTACCTGGCACTTATCGATGATAAAGCGACCGTCGGCTGGCTCTGTTGGCCCAGGTTCGACAGTCCCTCTATCTTCGGCTCCATGCTGGATGACGAGAAAGGAGGGTATTTTTCGATACAACCTGAATGGGATACTTTCACAACCTCCCAACAGTACGTACTAAATACGAATGTGCTGGAGACCACTTTTGCTTGCGAGGACGGAAAGATTAAGGTGACCGACTTTGCCCCGCGCTTCATGCATAATGAGCGTTTTTTCAAGCCCATCATGCTGGTTCGGAAGATAGAACCCATCGAGGGCAGGCCAAGGGTCAGAGTCTGCTGCAACCCCATGGGAAATTACGGCGAAATAGAGCCGACGTTGGTCTTTGGCAGCAACCACATTAGGTATGAAGGATTAGAATCGCAATTGAGACTGACGACCAATATCCCCCTGAGCTACGTTTCCAAAGAACAGGCATTTGTGCTGAACGGGGTTAAATATCTGGTGCTTACCTGGGGCGTTCCCTTACAAGGACCGTTGGATTCCACAGTTGAATCATTTTTGGAACACACCGTGCTTTATTGGCAACGGTGGGTGAGAAATACCGCTGTAGAAAACTTTCACCAGGAATCGGTTATTCGTTCTGCGCTGACCCTCAAATTGCACACATATCAGGATACAGGGGCCATCATCGCAGCTGCCACTACCAGTCTGACTGAATACCCCGGCAGCACGAGAAACTGGGACTTCAGGTATTGCTGGCTTCGTAATGCCTATTACACAAACAAGGCTCTGCACGACCTGGGTCATTTCGGAATCCTACAGGATTACGCCAATTTTATAGAAAACATCGTGCTCAGCGGGGACCGCCGGCTACGGCCTCTTTACACCATTGGCCTCGATCAGGACCCGGTGGAAAAAATACTTCCGTTGAAAGGGTATATGGGCGACCGGCCAGTGCGGATTGGCAACGAAGCCTATCAACAGCAGCAAAACTATGTTTATGGCCAGGTGCTGGTCACATTGCTTCCATTCTTTACCGATGAACGTCTGAAAGGTATTGACCAGACGACTCTAATCAACAATGTGAATCATTGTCTGGAAATGATTGATACCACCATGGAGGAACCTGATAACGGTTTATGGGAATTCAGAAACATCATCCAACGGAATTGCTATACGGCGCTTTTTCACTGGGCCGGTAGTCATGCCGCCCGAAAAATCGGCCGCAGAATAGGCGACAAAAAGATGGCCCAATACGCTGGCAAGCTTATTAAGAAAGCAGCTGCCATTATCGAGGAATGTTACGACCCCGAGAAAGGTGTTTACATGCAGGCAGTGGGTTCTGAAAATTTGGATGCAAGCCTCCTTCAACTCATAAACATGAAGTACCTGAGTCCCAACAGCCCCAAAGCCCGCCAGCACCTTAACGCGCTCGCCGGCAGACTAAAGGCCGGAGACGGTCTGTTTTACCGCTACCGCCACAAAGACGACTTTGGTGTTCCAAAGTCCACTTACCTGCTGTGTGGCTTCTGGTACGCCGAATGCCTCGCAAGACTCAACCGTGTCGAAGAGGCGATTCAGAACTTTGAAAACTTACTTCAATTTTCCAATCATTTGGGCTTGTTCAGTCAGGATGTGGATGAAAAAACGGGCAGCCAATACGGCAATTTTCCACAGACTTTTAGCCATGTCGGGTTGATAAATACAGCGTTCACTATCGGCCGGAAATTGGATAAACCCAGTTATCTTTAATTGTTAACCTTCCGGTTATGACCATCCGCATTTTTTTATTGGGGTTCATGGGAGCCGGAAAAACGCACGTTGGCAGTCAATTGGCCAAACGGCTCCATCTCGATTTTTGGGATTTGGACGAATTAATCGAAAAATCGGAGGGAATGCCAATCTGCAACATTTTTGCAGCCAAAGGTGAAAAATACTTCCGCAAGAAAGAGGCGGACTGCCTGCGGAAAACTTTGAGTATGGGGAATTGTATCATTGCCACAGGTGGTGGCACCCCCTGCTATTTCGGCAACCTGGCCTGGATGAATGAAAACGGCTTGACCATTTTGCTTGATACCTGCGAAGATGTTTTATATAAAAGGTTGAAAGAGAGTGCAAATCGCCCGTTGGTAGCGGGTAAATCAGATGCTGAACTCTCCGCTTTTATTCACAAAACACTATTACGGCGGAGGCCCTTTTACAATGGTGCACAAATTGGATACGAGACGCTTTCCTCTGAGCAGGATGCAGTGGCAGGCTTGTACGGTTTTCTCAATCGGTTTATGGATCGGTAAATTGAGATATCCGGATAAATTCCAGAAGTTTTTGGTTTTTTTAACCTCCGGATAATTGTCACACATTCCAATGTATTAGACGGCATATTTTGGCGCAGTAATTAAGGAAGATAATCCCCATAACTTTATTGTTAAAGTGTTTACCGGTTATTTAATGAAAAGGCAGGTTATTCATTTTTGTGTTTTAAACGCTGTTTTGGTTGTCACAGTTCTTGTGGATATCTATTAAAAAATTTTTGCAAAAGGTCTCATCTTGCCGACGTATTCAAAAGGTTTTTCATTTCTATCTATCCCGTGAACGAAGTCCAAAACAGAATTGCTTAAAAGGTAACGATGCCGACGGCGTTTTGGATTTTCGAATTTTCTTGTGTACAGATTTAGCTATTTGATTCCAACTTCTACTTTTTTCCAATTTCTATTAAAACGAGGTAAAAGGCTTTGACAAAACAAATTGTCAGACACCAAACCGATTTATTATGCGGCCATTTACCATTGTTGCTCCATTATCAAGGGCTACGTATCAAGAAGTAGAGCTGGTGCTGAGCGCCGGTTTGAAGTTCTTGTTGAGTTTGCCAAAAAAGCAGAGACTTTCCGCCCGGCTTGTTCTCTTAGACAACGGCGAACTGCCAGCACATCAACTCGAAATGTTGAATTCGCAAAGAGCTCTTAATTCGATTGACGTAGTGATACACCCCGAAGCAAATGGGCAGGCGTCCATTGTCAGGCAATCGGATTTAATGTTTTTGCCCCGGCAACGCTATCGAATGAAATGGGTAAGAATGGCTTTATCACAGGGGCTGCCGGTTGTGACGTTTGACAGCCCAAACAGAAGTAACCTATTTGACGAAACTTGTGCCATGCTAATTCCGGTGCAACCGAGGGAAAAGAGCATTGTGGCGTTTGCCAATATTTTCAGGATGCTCTTCTTCGATCCCGGCGCACAAATGGCCCTAAAAAGAGGAATTTCGAGAAAATATGATACCCCACCCGTGCAGAGCGGTAGTGGATTGATATTGACATCAGCGGCATAACCCGGAAGTTGTTCGTTGCGAGTTTAAAGCATCTCGAACGGTTGTCTGCCCCTTTCCCCCTGGCACCGGAAATCCCCCCGATATTCGGTGTGTGGCAATTGGTGAGAGACGGCTTTAGGCTTACAACTTACAACTTTCTTTTTTATAAATCTGGCCTGAAAAAGGGCAACATGATGTGGGGATAATTGACCCGCCATTTTGTAAGGCTGGAGGTGATTTCCACGAAAATGAATTCCTGCAATTCCCATTGCCGGGTCCCAAACGAAGGGATAAGAATTACCTTAAGCCTTTTTTCATTTTTAAAGCAAGGTGCTCAGGTGCCTTGCTTTTTTAGTTTTGGGCCAATGATAGTTCCCGGATGGTCCAGGTCGTGTTTTTCCACCTTTCGTCGAGGGTGAGTTTGCCGAGGTCCTGTTGCGCTTCCGACTTGGAATTGCAAATCAGGCCAGTGAAAACGATGTATCCCGAAGCGTTGGAGAAAAATGAGAGTGGCAGTGCCGTGGCTTCCAGGCCAGATTCTTTGAGCCTTATTAGTGCGGCTTCCGCTTCCGCTTTTCCAGGGTAATGGCCCTCTTGCACGACGAATTTTTTGCCGTCAAAATTTATAAAACGCTCACAAGGATAATGCAAGGTTTTGCCCTCTTCCCTGCTTATGAGTACTTCACAAATAGTATCTTTAGAGTTTCCGGAAGCTTTGGCCGCTCTTTTACTTTTTTCCCTGAGCCAATACTTTTCGTTTGTATTTCTTTTGATGGGATCCTGTGATCGTTCGCTCAGGTAATCTTCCTGCTCCAACACATTATTGGACTTCGATTTTGCGAGGTCATTCCGGTATTCTCTTTTATCCACCAGTTGATACGCTGAGCTGTGCAACTCTTTCCAAAACACGACTCCGAGCAAGGTTATACAGGCTCCAGTGATAACCATTTGGTGGAAAAACCGGCGCCGGTATCGCAACAGTGACGTATCCTTTTTCAAGACCTTTGGCAATTTGAGCCCCAGTTGTTTCCACCAAGGTGACAGGCCTCCGCCAGTCGCCGGCTGGGGCAGATTTGAATCGCCGTCGAAATCAACGGAACGGCGTTTTCCCATAAAAATATCTTGTCTGGATGGCGTAATCAGAATTTTAGGGTCCAGGTTTTTATCCACCAGCAGCAGGCCGAAACCATTGTAAACGCATTGATTCTTGAGCTCTTTGAAATATTTATCATTGGGATCTTCGAAAACGTCGTAGGCCAGAGCAATCCACTGTTCGGTAGCGTGGTATTTCTTGAATTGCTCAATGGCATAAATGTACCGGTAGCGCCGGAACTGCATTGCTGCCAGGTAGAAAATGCCAAGCCCGGCCAACATGGAAAGCACGACCAACCCAATTCTTGTGAGCAAAGTCCTTTCGTCCAGTGTGTGAAAGTGATAGCTATAATTGAGAGCAAAAAGAAAAAGTGTGAAAATGCTCGCCACGGCAAGTCCATCCCACAGGAGAATAATTTTTTGCGGCCTGTAAATAACCTCGTTTTTGGAATCTTTTCCGGTAGCTTCGAAAGTAGCGGAGAATTTTTCCCCGTCCGGATTCTTAAAGGAATAGTACCCATCGGCAATAATGCCACCGGCGGCCTCCAGGTCGTATTTAGCCACAACAGGCTGGTCTTCATGACGCAGCCTGTACTTGTAATGGTGCCGAAAAAACCGGAGTGCGATTTTTTTTACAATATTCTCGTTGATAGGTTCCAATGGGAATGATTTGGTGGCTAAGTTCACGTTTTACTGCCAGCTTTCAATGAATATGCAGGTTTTTTTAATCTGAATTTTCTGCCCCGGTGGTTTGTTGCCAAAGCTGAATTACCTCCCTTGCTTGCCGCACATCGTGAACTCGCAGAATTTTAGCCCCCTGCTGCAAAGCTACCATGTGAAGGGCGGTGGTGCCATTGAGAGCACCGGCAGGTGCCACTTCCAATACCTTGCAAATCATTGACTTTCGGGAAATGCCCGCCATCGTGGGGCATTCTAACATCTGGAAGGCATGCATCATCGTCAGCAAACGGTAGTTATGCGCCACCGTTTTTCCGAAGCCAAATCCAGGGTCGAGGATGATGTCCTTGATTCCGAGTGACCGTAATTCCCCTACTTCACGTATGAAAAAATCCAACACCTCTTGTACAACGTCTTTATATACCGGCTCTGTTTGCATGGTGTCAGGTGTTCCCTGCATGTGCATCAAAATATATGGCACGCCCATTTTAGCAACCGTAGAGAACATCTTTTTGTCTATACTTCCAGCACTAATATCATTGATGATGCACGCACCAGCAGTGATGCATTCTTCCGCAATCACCGCCCGAACGGTGTCGATGGACAATAATGCTTCCGGGAAATGGCGGTGCAGTAATTCAATCGCCGGCAGCACCCTTTTTCGCTCTTCGTCTTCAGGCACCATTGCTGCTCCGGGCCTGCTGGACATACCCCCCACATCGATAAATGTGGCTCCTTCTTCCAGCATTTCTTCCGATTTTCTGAGCAGAATATCTGTCGTTGAGATGGTACCTCCGTCGTAAAACGAATCGGGCGTGACGTTGAGGATGCCCATGACCTGGGGCTCTTCGAGGCTCACCAATCGGCCGGCACAATTAAGCGTTTGCTTTTGATAAATCATAGATTAAAATTCAGCGATGAAGTTACTAAACCGCACCGAATTACTACTTTGTGGTGATATAATAAAAGTACTTCTTTGGCTATGAAATAATTATGGGCCGGATTCGCCCGCTACAAATACTCGGCAAATGAAAAGATTTCTTCATTTCTCAAAACATTGGCAGTCAATAAAGCAGAACGGAGAATACGGAGTAGTTTGCCCTCCGTTAGGCACACGCTGCTTCCCGTTTGGGATGCAGAAGTGCTCTGGCTCAATCGTTTGCTGAAGAGTTGCACCGTCATCTGCCGAGCCCTGATTTTGAGAGCAGCTTTCCAGCTATGTGCGAAATGCTTTTAGCTTCTTCAGTTGCATTCCGGGAGTTTGCCACTGACTGCCCGTAAAGTTTGTTCATGAAACAATTTACTATTTCACCATGACATCTATTCCCGGCAACAGCGCGCAGCTGAAGTAATTAAATAAGCCATGAACATTATGCCTATCACCGTGGTGAGCTTAGAATGAGGTCAGGCAATTGGGACTCGGTAAAATGCACCCCGCCGATTTTATATTATTCTGGAGCAAGGCGGCGAAGCAGTCATAAAAAAGGCCACGCTGCGAGCATGACCTTGGTTACTAACTTTCATTCTTAAAATCAAAACAACAAAGAATCAGCATTGAGAAACAATACATTATCGTAACGTGACTGAAAACCTGAATGCTGCTTTCAGGTGTTACCCGTAAGCGAAACATCGTCAGAAAAGGTATTACCGGGAGGTTGTTTTTTAGTTAAATTCAGACTCATGGCAAAATCAAAACTACCGCTGCCCAATGGGCCGTCCGAAGGATTCAACACGGGAAGGCTGATTATTTTTCTGGTCGCAATGGGCATACTCAGCTTATTCGTGTATAAAAAATACGGCGCTAAAACCAACTATACCAACGTGCCCAAAGAGGTGCAGATAAAATACGTGCCTGCCGATTTTCAGACCGATGTCGACTTGGAAAATGCGCTTCCCATTTTGGCAAATCCGTACCGGTACAGCCGCGAATTCGACGCACTCATTCACGATTTCAACCTTTCGCTGCTGCGTCATGTGGAGCGGCGGATGAGTATCGGCGACAGCCTCCGCATTGTCGTGGAAAATGAATACGAAAAACGCCATCCCACCATCAGCAAACTCATGTTCGACGACTTTGCTGCCCTTACCGACACATCGGCGGTGCTGTACAACTCGTGGTATGAAAACGGCATGAACAACGCCGTGGACATTCTCAACTAAGTGGCCTCCAAGTACACGTGTTTTTTTATCAATCAAATTCTGGCCACAGTGCTGCCCTCCAAAGAAGGTAAAATTTATGTTCATGGCGCCGGCGTGGATACT
>CAZPHZ010000151.1:0-8179 GCA_964586035.1 uncultured Saprospiraceae bacterium | reverse complement strand
TGGCCTGCGGCCAATGGCCACCAGACAATAGTCCGCATCGAGGGTGAATTTTTCGGTACTATCGCGCTTTTGCACTTCCACTTTCACGCCTTTTTTCAGCGCCTTCACAGTGTTCACCTTGTGTTTCAGGTGAAACTTCATGCCGAGCTTTTTCAGCGACCTTTGCAGTTCTTTGCTGCAATCGCCATCCATATTGGCGATGATGCGGTCGAGGAATTCCACCACTTCCACTTCGGTGCCGAGCCGGGCATACACGGAGCCGAGTTCCAGCCCGATGACGCCGCCGCCGATGACGACCATGCGTTTGGGAATATTTGGCAGGTTCAGTGCTTCGGTGGAAGTGATGACCCGCTTTTTATCGTAATTAAAAGCGGCGGGAACGATGGGTTTGGAGCCGGTGGCGATAATGACCTTGTCCGTCTGAATCTCCACGTTGGAGCCGTCCGGTTTGCCGACGCTTATTTTATGGGCATCGATGAAAGCACCGTGGCCGTGATGGATGTCGATTTTATTTTTTTTCATCAAAAAATCGATGCCCTTGACGGTTTGGTCCACCACGTCGTTTTTGCGCTGAATCATCTGGGGTAGGTTCACTTTCAGCCCCGTAGTGCCGATGCCGTGCAGTTCGAATTTTTCTTTGGCGTTGTGATAATGCTCGGAAGAATCGAGCAGGGCTTTGGAAGGAATACACCCCACGTTTAGGCAGGTACCGCCGAGGGTGTTGTAACGTTCGATGATGGCGGTTTTCATGCCGAGCTGGGCGCAGCGGATGGCTGCTACGTAGCCTCCGGGGCCGGAACCGATGACGGTGACGTCGTATTTCATGTTGAATTATTAAGACTTAAACCATTAAGTTTTGACAAAACTTAATGGTTTCATTTTTTAGGATATCTTCGGGAAGGCATTATTCAACCATTGCTTATTTATTTCGGTCGTTACCATTATTGCGCTTTTTGTTACGAGTTTGAGACCTGCCACTGCCTCTGTTGCGATTTCCCTTTTTGCTGTCAGACTGTTCCTGCTCTTTTTTCCCGGGAGATTTGTCTTTCGAGCGCGATGAACTGGTGGGCCGTTTCTTTTCATTTCTGTTGCTGCGATTATCACGGCGATTGCCTCGCCTTTTACCTCGCCTTTTTCGCTCCTCCGGTGGCAATTCGATTACGCCGGTCACATCTTCAAAACCATGCTCCTCTTCTTCTCCGGCACTGGTAGTTATCTGAAAATCTGCAAGGTCATCGGGAAACTCGCCCTTTTTATTCATGTCTCGGATTTCACGTACTCGCTTGAGGTCGAGAATGTACATTCTGCCACGACCTTTTTCATGGTTGTAGGCGTAAAACATTAGACCTTTGAAAATATCGGTTTTTACCAGGCTGGCCAGCCCCATTTTAGTTTTGAGCCTATCCGCGTTTTCTGGAAAAGCGGAAAGAGCCTCCATATAAGTGTCCAATTCGTAGTTGAGGCAACATTTAAGGCGGCCGCATTGCCCGGAGAGTTTGGCCTGATTGATGGCGAGGTTCTGATAGCGGGCTGCAGCGGTGGAAACGGTGCGGTAGGAAGTGAGCCAGGTGGAACAGCAAAGCTCGCGGCCACATGGTCCAAGCCCACCGATGCGTGCCGATTCCTGGCGTGCGCCGATTTGGCGCATTTCTATTTTTACTTTAAATTCTTTGGCATAGTGGCGAATGAGTTCGCGAAAGTCCACTCTGCCATCAGCGGTATAATAAAATGTAGCCTTGCGGCCGTCGGCCTGATATTCCACATCGCCGATTTTCATGTTGAGTTTAAGGGTGCGGGCAATCGCTCTGGCGCGCACCATGGATTCCATTTCCCGGTTACGAACTTCTGTCAGTTTCTGAAGATCTCTTTCATTGGCGATGCGCAATACTTTGGGGAAATAGCCATCTTCCGGCACCTTTTTTTTGCGCATTTGAAATCGGACCAACTCTCCCGAAAGGGTGATGCGACCCACGTCACAACCAGCGTTTGTCTCCACGGCAACCTGGTCCCCTGTCGTTGCACGCGTATAGGGATGGTTGTAATAAAAAGCCTTCCGTGAGCCGTTTTTAAAGCTGACTTCCACCGCAAAAAAGGGCTCTACATCCTGTATGTCCAAAGCCGTCAGCCAGTCGTATGTATTGAGGCGGTTGCACCCGCCCGAACTGCAATTTCCGTTGCTGCGGCAACCGAGGGGTTCTCCGTCTTTCACTTTAATTGTACATCCTGCACATGCCATTACGATCGCTATTTTTGATTGGTGAATCGCTGTTTAAATCAACGATCACGTATTATTTTATTCAATTGGATGGAAGCATCCAAAAACAGTATTTTCTGGTTGGCGTTTCGCTCAATGTAATAGGCGCAATCGGAAAATAATTCTGCGATGCGCCCAATTTGGTCTTTGCCAATAAATTTGGTCAACTTTTGGGCAGCGACTAATTCTTTGGGCATCAACCGAATGCTGCGCTCATCGGCAGCCGCGTTAGATAATGTTTTCAGTCGCGTGTATTCCCGAAGAAAATGCAGCGCATACTGAAGAAAATTCTTTTGGTTTTCGCGTCCCAGCGCCGCCAACTTTTCAGCCCCGGCCGCCATATCTACCCCATTCCCCACATAGCATTTGCGCAGCCAGTCGAGGAAAAGTCCGGAATTGTCGTTTTCCGGCTGTTGGGCTATTTTGAGTGCCAGGTTGAAGTTGCCGTTTGCCAAATGAGCAACGGAACGCGCCTTTTCTGCCGACAGCCCCGTGCGGGATACTAAGCCCTGCTCAATTTCCTTATCATTCAATTGCCTCACTTTTACCAATTGGCACCGTGAGAGAATGGTGTTTAGAATGAGTTCCTGGTTGTGGGTAATCAGCAAAAGCAGCGTATTCTCCGGGGGTTCTTCAATGAGTTTCAGCAAGCGGTTGCCTTCTTTGCCGAGGTATTCCGGCAACCACATTACGAGTATTTTATAACGCGCTTCAAAAGTCTTTAGGCTCAGCTTGTGGATGATTTGCAAACACTCTGCTTTATTGATGTTGCCTTGTTTGTTCTCAGCGCCGAGGCTTTGCATCCATTGGTTTGCATCCATGTAAGGATTCTCTTCCAATGCCTTCCTCCATTCGGTGATGAAAGTGTCGCTAGTGACATTGGTACCTACCGTGGGAAACGAGAAATGGATGTCGGGATGAACGAATTTCGCAGCTTTCACACAGTTGCTGCAATGCCCGCAAGCTTCGCCATCTTTCCGGTCTTCGCAAAGAACGTATTGTGCAAATGCAATGGCCAACAAAAGGTCGCCACTTCCCGGCGCGCCCAGGAGCATCAATGCGTGCGGAACACGCTCACTATCTGCCATATTTATCAAAAGCTCTTTGGCAGCTTGCTGGCCGGTGATGGTGGTAAATTGCACTATAATTTCAAAATATCTTCCGTTTGGCATATTCTTGCCCGTACTACAATTGCAAGGTGAAAATTCAAGTCACCTGCCCACTGTGAGCGGGAACATGCCATGTGCTATTCCATTTTTCAACGGTAAAAAAATAGCTGTGAAGAAAGCATTTAAACCACAATAAATCAGGTATGCAAAAAGGAAGGAATCAAAAAACGAATGGTATCGGCAGGCACTCCAAAACAAGAAAACTCTAACTCGCATCGTACCGGAAAACACGGCTGCCGTGTCATTGTATATTCAATTAACCGGAGATGGGTCGTTCCGTCTATATTTTCTACCCAGGGAAAAATTCAGTAGCTTTTGTTCGGAGTGGCAGGATTTACTTTAAATATCCCTGCGCATTTGCCATTTGGCCAAAATTTTCGAAAAATCCCCGAAATGATTTAATTTATCCCCAGACTCCTCTTTATTTCTTGCAACTACTAATATTGCGGTTCGAGACCGCATTTTGAAGCAACATTTACCACCATTTTTTTCTGCCTTCGGCATTGGGCAACCTCAAATTCTTGCTCGTCTACCATCGATGCCCCGGACTAATTATGGTGTTCTATACAAATTTCCGTTGAAAGTCTTAAACACGTAAAGGTAACGGAAGTTGGCAGTTGTTGGGCGCGGCCGTGCATTTTTTTTACACCGTTTAAAGTTTCATATTATGAAAGCTTCCGTGGAAATCAGCATGTATCCGCTTGACCAACAATATGGAACTCCAATTTTGCACTTCATTGAACGCCTGCAGCAGCACCCCGGTCTGACGGTGAAAGCCAACAATATGAGCACACAGTTATTCGGAGAATACGACGTGGTGATGACCGCTCTGACTAAAGAAATAAAAGATTCATTTCAGGAGAACGAACCGGTTGCGATGGTGCTTAAAGTTGTGAATCAGGACCTCAGTATCTGACAAGATTACATGTCCCGCTTCCAGAGCCGTCCCCCAATCAGGCGGTTGAAGATAGCCTCTTGTTGGCTGCGGCTCACCGGTATTTTCTTATCCTTTATCACGAGTTGGTTGCCCTCCATGAGTTCCACCTTGTCGAGCGAGACGATAAAGGAGCGGTGAACTCTGACGAATTTATCGGGTGGCAGTTCTTTCTCCAATTGTTTCAAAGAGAGTAGCGTAAGGTACCGCTTTTGTGTGGTGTAAATGAATAAGTAATCTTTTTCCGATTCGAAATAGAGCACATCGTCAAATTTAATTTTTATGAACTGTCCATCGCTTTTGATGAAAAAATAGCCGGGCTCGTTCACCGGCTCTTTTGGGGCAGGTGGGCGCTGCATTTCATAATAAGAAAGGGCTTTATTGGCGGCTTTTAAAAACCGCTGAAAAGAGATGGGCTTTACCAGATAATCGAGGGCGTTCATTTCAAAACCTTCGATGGCGTATTCGCGGTAGGCCGTAGTGAAGATAACGGCTGGAGGGTGTTCAAGTGACTTCATAAACTCAATGCCTGTGATGTCAGGCATCTGGATGTCGAGAAACAGTAAGTCGATGGGCTCCCGGTGGATGATATCGCTGGCTTCGAGTGCACTTTTGCAGGAACCCTTGAGGGATAAAAAAGGAATTTGTCCCACGTACCCGGCAATGCCTTTACGGGCTACCGGTTCATCGTCTATGACCAAACAACTTAGATTCATTGCAAATTTATTTTTAAATGTGCTTCGTAAGTTTTGCCATCGTCTACGAGGTCGAGTTGGTAGCGTTCGGGGTAGGTGATGTCGAGCCGCCGCTGAACGTTTTGCAAGCCAATGCCGCCTGCTTTGTGACCATTTGCCGATAGAGGCCGCCTATTGGGATTGATGGTATTTTTGGTGAGAAAGTCCAAGACTCCATTCTCTACGTTCAGCCGTATGTCCACTTTGTAACCCTGAGAGTTGGAGCCGTGCTTGAAGGCATTCTCCACAAAGGGTATTAGCAGCATCGGAGCGATATAAAAGCCTCCTGACTTTCCGGGCAATTGGCAATGCAAGTCGAGCACTTCTTCGTCGTTTCGAAGGCGCTGAAGTTCGATGTAGTTTTTGAGGTACTCCACCTCTTTGTCCAACTCAATCTGGTTTTTATTATAATCGTAAAGCTGGTGGCTCAACGTGTCGGAAAATTTCAGCAGAGCCTCTTTGGCGCGTTCGTCTTCCTTTTGTTCCAACAAAAAGTAAATGGTGTTGAGCGTATTGAAAATAAAGTGCGGGTTGATTTGCGACTTTAGCATTTCTAACTCACCTTCGAGATTCTTTTTTTCTAAGGATACCGCATAATTATTTCGTTCGTGCCATTGCAAAATGAACTTGAAAGCGGTGGTGAAGGCGACAAGAACCGTTGTGTCAACAGCAAGCGTAAAGACGCGTTCCCAGAAATAAAAATCGTGGCGGCGGAGAAATAGCTGTAAAATGGCTATGACCAGCCAGGCATTTGAAAAGATGATGGCAAAAATACTGATGGTGTAAAACCAGTGCTTCTTTTTTCGGATGAGATATTTTGGAATCCAAAAATAGTAGTTGAAATAAACCACCCCCATGGAACCGAATACCATCGGAAGGTTGAAGTTTTCCCTAAATTGTGAAATGTACACCACGTCCTGCATGCTGGCGAATATCCAGTATATTACCCAAAACGAAACGTGGAACACCCACATCGGAGGAACGGCCTGTGTCTTTTTTACCATGAGCTGGATAGGTTGTGCACCGTGCCGGAATAAAGAGCATGCTCGTAATGCTTTACATGTCGAATATGTTTATTTCACCCTTTTTAACGGGGAAGGTAATACCGGCGCATTTCAAAAAGGGCGTATCAATGCCTTCCTTTTCACAAAATTACCGCCTTGGGGTTTTTCGGAAAAACTTAATTTTGAGAAATACCGGCTTCATTGCCCGCATTTTCCAACAAGAAAAACAAATGAGGAATATGAAAAAAAGAGCGATTCCATTGATTGATTTATCCAAATTTACAAGGGGTTCCTTTGCCCGGCGAAATGAATTTGTGCAAGACCTGGGCCGGGCATTCCATGAAATTGGGTTTGTGGGCGTGGTAAATCACGGCATTGATAAAAAGCTGATTGAAGAATTTTACGCAGCCTCGAATTCTTTTTTTTCGCTCCCGTTAGAAGTGAAGCGAAAATATGAGGTGCCAGGCCTCGCTGGTCAGCGCGGATATACTTCCTTTGGAAAAGAGCACGCCAGAGAATCGAATACGGGTGACCTCAAAGAGTTTTTCCAAATTGGACAGGAGTTGGAGGCAAGCAGTATGCCGCCCAAAGATTATCCGCCCAATATCCGGGTTGCTGAAATACCGGAATTTCTCCAACTCGGGTGCCAGTTGTTCCAGGCTTTCGAAAATGCAGGGGCCCAATTGTTGAAAGCAATAGCTCTTCATCTCGACATAGGGCCGGATTATTTTGATAAAAAAATTCAGTACGGTAACAGCATCCTACGGGCTATTTACTATCCGCCATTAATGCAAGAACCCGACAATGCCGTCCGTGCAGGGCAACATGAGGACATTAATCTCATCACCTTGCTGGTGGGTGCTTCGGCAGGCGGATTGCAGGTGCTGTCAAAAGATGGTCAATGGCTCGATGTGGTGCCGGAAGAAGATGAAATAGTCATCAATGTGGGCGATATGTTACAGCGGCTTACCAACAACCATCTAAAGTCTACGACACACCGCGTGGTAAATCCACCACGGGAAGAGTGGCATAAACCACGGCTCTCAATTCCATTTTTTCTTCATCCGCGCAGCGATATGAACCTCGCCTGTCTCCCCAATTGCATAAGGCCCAGCCACCCGGCTGCCTATCCGTCTATCACTGCAGGACGATACCTTGACGAGCGGCTTCGGGAGATAGGCCTGAAATAGTGACTTGCAACTGTCTTACTTCCGTGGAAAGTGGGGACAGCAATATTTGAATCGTTTTTTTTAATGAATACGCTTTACGAGCCAGACTAAAACCCATTGGTTGCAATTGACATACGGCAGGCCCGGCATTTTGTTTTACGAAGTTAAAAGCTGTAATTTTGTTTCGCTTTTATCAAAGTGGATTGCTAGTTTTCAAAGTAATTTCCACTTCCGGAATAAAAGCTGCACAATTCTAAACATACAATACCATGCTGGATATAATTTTTCTGGTGAATTAGATTCAGAACTTTATAACTGTAATTGAGATAATTGTACTACCTCAGGCCCTTCTGGCAATATTTGTACTGTTCCAATAACCTTTAAATCTAATAATCGGTCTTATTGGGGTTATGATAACTTATATTTCAATTATAATATAAGCGGGTTAAATATCACCGTTAAAAACGAACTAACCAACCAAATAATAGACGATAGGGATGTAACCTTTTTTGTTACTTCTTCAACATTTGCAGGTAATTTTACTACTGACGAAGGTAACATAACAATAAATTTACCTGACGATTCTTATGTGATTGTTTATTCTGCTCCTGGTTATCCTGCAAGGTCTAGAAATTGGTTACAAGATGGTACTCAAGACCCAGTACAAACTTTTTATTTAGCTAATTATAGCACCACACAAGAGATTACCTTTTTAGTTAAAAACCAATTTGAAAATGCAGTTAGTGGGGTAATTGTAAATGTTGATAAAAAAATATTAGCAACTAACGAATTTCAAACTATTTTAGCATTAACTACAAATAGCAACGGTGAGGCATCCGCTTCTTTAGTACCATCAACAGAACTATATAGGTATGTTGTTAAAGATTCTACTAGTAAAGTTTTATGGAATCAATC
>CAZPHZ010000150.1:5270-8213 GCA_964586035.1 uncultured Saprospiraceae bacterium | reverse complement strand
CGCGGCGGTTGCCGGGCAGCAGGCCGAGGAGAAAATCAAAGCGGCTGGCGCGCTTTTTTTCCAATGAAAGTTGCACGCTGGCCTGGTCGTCCCAGAAATTGACGGTGGCGGTATTTTTTTCCCGCAAAAAAGAGAGCTCCCGGAGGCGGTCTTTAATTTTCAAAACCTGCCGGCGGCTGTAGGCGTAGCCCTTCTTTATGCCGAGGTAGTTGCGCAGATAGCTCTCCGAAATTTTCACGTCGCCGGCCACATTGAGGCTGTCGAAAAATACGAAGCGGCCTTTGTCCATGAAAAGCCGGGCACTCACCCCGCCGTTTTTTATTTCAACGCTGTCGAGAAAAACAGAGGCAAAAGGGTAGCCCCTGTTTTCGGCCTGCCGCAACAGGCGCTCTTCGGCTTTCAGAATTTGAGCATAGCTCAATGGTTGGCCATCGAAAAGGCGCTGCCGGAAGCCGCTTTGGTTGAGAAAACCCTCGTCCACGTTGCTATTGCGAATACTGACCCAACGGTAGGCCGGGCCAATGTGAAGCAACACCACGGCCGTGCTGTCGTGCCAGTGCAGACTGTCTACGGAGGCTTCGAGGCGGGCCTTTCCGCGCAGGTTTTTCACCGTGTTTTCGAGCTCTCGTACCAGTTGGAGGCTGTCGGGAAAGGTGGTTTGCACCTCCGGCATTTGTAATAAAAATGCGGAGTCGCCGACTGTACTTTTTATGTCGAGGTGCCAGTTATTTTGCGCAAACAGACCATTGCCGAATATCATGAATGCAGCGAGCATGGCAGCTCGCCCAATGGCGGGTATTCCGCGAGAAAGAGTGAAACTTTTGATGATTTCAATCCCCATGTTTTCTCAAACGCAGTTTTTTTAATAACGGTATAAATGCAAAAGCACAAAGCCGGATTCACCAACTTTGTGCTTTATCTATCAGGTGCCCGGCAGGGAATCACAAGTGCCGCTCCGCATGATACGAAGAGCGCACCAGCGGGCCGCTCTCCACAAAGTCGAAACCCTTCGATAACCCCACCTCCTTGTACTCGGCAAACTTGTCGGGATGAACATATTCCGCCACGGCGAGGTGCATGCGGGTGGGTTGCAGGTATTGGCCGATGGTGAGCACGTCGCACCCATGGGCCGCGAGGTCGTCCATGGTTTTGAACACCTGCTCGCCGGTTTCGCCGAGGCCCACCATGATGCCCGATTTTGTGCGGCAGCCATATTCTTTTGTGCGTTTGATTTGCTCGAGGCTGCGGGCGTATTTGGCCTGCGGCCTAACTTTGCGGTAAAGCGCTTCCACCGTTTCCATGTTGTGGCTCACCACTTCCTGCCCGCCCTCTATCATGCGCTCCAGCGCCTGCCAGGTAGATTTTACATCGGGAATGAGGGTTTCGATGGTGGTTTGGGGCGATAGCTCTTTGACGGCGCGCACAGTACGGTACCATATTTCGGCGCCCCTGTCTTTCAGTTCATCGCGGTTTACGGAGGTGATGACGGCATGTTTGACCTCCATCAGGCGGATGGCTTCGGCCACGCGACGCGGTTCGTCTTCGTCGTATTCGGGAGGGCGGCCTGTTTTCACGGCGCAAAAGGAGCAGGAGCGGGTGCAGGTGTTGCCCAGTATCATAAAAGTGGCGGTGCCTTCGCCCCAGCATTCGCCCATGTTGGGGCAGTTGCCACTTTGGCAAATCGTGTGAAGGCCATAGTTATCCACCAGGCCGCGCACGTGTTTGTATTTTTGCCCGATGGGCAATTTTACCCGGAGCCATTCGGGTTTTCTTCTGCGGGGCTCAGCTTTTTCTACTATTGGAAGTTCGTGCATTTATCTTGCAATTCGTGACTCGTATCCATCGGGAGGAAAGTGACAATCACCATCTTTTACCGAACTGCAAATGTAAGAAAAGGTTGAGGAAGAGCTGGCTGTTCTCCACGTTGTCCAACTCTACCATGATGGGAGCCTTGCGTGTGAAAACATCCACCATGATGCCTGCTTCGAATGATTTCACGTATTCGTCATAAGCACCCCAGTCGAAGTGAACAGCAAATTTTCCGTTGATGCCAGGCAGGAAGGAAATTTCTCCAAAGCCTTTTGTCCAGCCCGAAGCGCCGTGGATTTGGTAGATGTCGAGGAAGCGGTCTTTTGTGGCATCTGTGTATTTCGTGGAGATGGTAAACTGACCGTCAGGAGCCCGCAACTCGAGGTAGTAAGGCTTGAGCAAACCCAAAGAAGCACCCCCTTCATACGATATGCCAACGGCTACTCCTTTGTGTTTTGCCTTTTCGGAAAAATACCGTTTTGCACCAATACTGCCCCGCAACACGAACAAGGTGTTTCGCTTTCCATATTTAAAAGCCCGGGATATGCGACCGTTCAGCGCCGAAGGGGTATCGAAACTTTGGCGGACTTCTTTTGCGTGTTTCAATTCGCCAAATTCAAAATGCATGTATTTGGTAAGGTAATAAGTTTTGAGATCGCCAAAGTTGACCCCTGCGGCCCAACCGTGTGTGTGCATGCGAATTCCCACCGCAAACTCCTGGTTGTAAATAATACCCACATTTTCATTCATCTGTTTTGGCTGAAAGGTCTCCTGCCCGCGCAAGGCAAGGCTGAAAAACAGACTAAACAGGAGGTACATATAAATCTTCATGTCTCTTCTTGTCGTTGTAAAATGAAACAGTACGAACCGTAACAATCCGTAAGTTACTGATTAATTAAAAGAGAAACGAGTGCCAAAGTCAAATAGTTTGAAATGTTTTTTTGAAAAAAGCCCTAAAAGCAGGAGAAAACAAGTTTTAGCGATAAAATTAACAATGAGAAATTAAGTCTATTGTTCATTTCTCATTTCTCATTGTTCATTGTTCATTGTTCATTTCTCATTGCAATCACTCGTGTCGAAGGGCTTCGATGGGATCGAGACGCGCAGCTTTCATGGCCGGGTAAATGCCAGAAA
>CAZPHZ010000150.1:0-5170 GCA_964586035.1 uncultured Saprospiraceae bacterium | reverse complement strand
AGGGCTTCGATGGGATCGAGACGCGCAGCTTTCATGGCCGGGTAAATGCCAGAAACCAGTCCGACGAGTGTGCAAACGATGATGGCCATAATAATCCAATCCCAGGGTACGAGGAAATTCCCACCCATGAAACTGGTAACCACATTTCCGATGAGAATGCCGAGCACGATGCCTACGAGACCACCAGCCTGGCAAATAATGATGGCCTCGGTGAGGAATTGCCAAAGCACATTATTGCGGGTAGCGCCCAAGGCTTTTGTAATACCAATCTCCCGGGTGCGTTCAGTGACGGAGACCAACATTATGTTCATCAGACCGATGGCAGCACCGAGCAGGGTCATCAGACCGATGGCCACAGCTGCCAGTCTGAACTTGGTGGTATCTTCCCGAATAATGGAGACTAAGCTATCGCTTTTGAAAAGCTCGAAGTCGTTGGGTTGGGCGGCTTTCAAACCGCGGATATTTCTGAACAATCCGATGGTAGCGGCCTCGGCGTGCTCCATATCTGCCGAGTTTTCTATGCTGACCACAACATTGTAGTTTTGATTTTGCGAAGCATAGTATCGTTTGCCATCCATGATGGGAATCAGCACCACGCGGTCTTCATTCTGGTTCATGCTGGAGCCTTTTTCTTTTAAAATGCCGACTACTTTGAACTGGAGATTGCCTACCCCAATTTGCTGCCCGAGAGCTTTTCCGGGTTTCCCCTCAAATAAATTTTTGACGATGTCATGACCGATGAGTGCCCGGTTGCCGCCATTCATAACCTCATGGGTAGTAAATCCCCTGCCTTTTTCAATATCGAATCCCTTGGCGGTCAGGTAGTTTTCATCTACCGCCAATACCTGCACAGTAGGATTGGTTTTTTCATTGCCGAATTTGATGGCGGCATTGCCAGTACACGTAGTGGAGACAGAGACCCGGGCTGGATAATCGAGCCTGGATTTAAATGACATTGCCTGTTTAAAGCTGATAGATTCCCCTCTTTTGGACCGCCGGCCACCTTGGTTTCCACTCAAGTCTACACCTTTCGGTGCAATGTTGAAAGCGTTGGCGCCAAGCCCTGAAAAGCTATCATTCAGAGAATAGATGGCACTGTCAATAGCTGTAAGTATGCCAACCAACGCCATGATGCCAAGAGCTATAATCATCAGCGTAAGTATGGCCCGCAACAAATTGGAGCGAACCGAACGCAAAGCCAGCGTGATAATTTCAATGGTGCGCATGAAGAGTGCTTAAATTTTGCATTTACTAAATCGCCGAAAATTAGAGGTCGAAAGTTATACCCCTGATTTTGTTCGATAAACCCGCCATTTTGCAAGACAGAAAAAAACTGCAAACCACAGCTCGCCAACAACAGTCTGCCGAAGTGGAGCCGGATTTCTTCATTCTGACTTTTAACATTTCATCTCTTCACCCTTCGCCCTACATTTGCGCCGAATATTTTTCCTACTTTTGGTCGCCAACCAACACATATCTATGATATTCAATCTGAGTGAAACGAATTCCGTCGCTAATCAATTCATTGCTGAATTGCGCGATGCAAATATTCAGAAGGACAGCATGCGGTTTCGCAGGAATCTTGAGCGTCTCGGAGAGGTGCTGGCCTATGAAATAAGCAAAACTTTCAAATACGACCCCAAAGAAGTGGACACGCCATTAGGCGTTGCCAGGGTGAAGCTCGCCTCCCCCAGACTGGTATTGGCCACCATTCTCAGGGCGGGCATTCCATTTCACCAGGGATTTCTCAATTACTTCGATAAAGCGGAAAATGCGTTTGTTTCAGCCTACCGAAAGCATCATAAAGACGGCACTTTCGATATTCATCTTCAATACGTCTCCTGCCCCGACCTGGAGGGTTGCGTACTCATCCTCATTGACCCTATGCTGGCAACGGGAGCCTCGATGAATATCGCTCTCGATGAATTGATTTCCTTCGGAAAACCAGAGCATATCCACATGGTCACCGCTATTGCATCTTCTCAGGGGGCTGCTTTTGTAAAAAGAAAGCACCCGGAAGCCAGTCTATGGATGGGAGCCATGGATGAAGAACTGACCGCCAAGTCGTACATCGTTCCAGGACTTGGCGATTCTGGTGATTTGTGTTATGGTGAAAAAGTGCAAGGCTGAGAATCTGAAATAAAGCCCCATGATACCCAACAAAATAAACGAACAACCTACACCGGCATGAAAGGACTAATGCGAAGAGCTGTGACAGCTGCCATTTTTGTGGTAGTCATGCTCAGCGGCCTATTTCTGGGGAGGTATTCCTTCATTTTTCTTTTTGCCATCATCACTGCGCTTTGCCTTTGGGAATATTTATGCATGGTGCTCAGCCGGTACACTCGCAGAGACTTTACGCGTATGGTGCTTGGCGTGGCCTTCGGGCTCACGCCATTCGTACTGGCCTCGGTGCTGCACATGAACCCAATTCGGTTTGGCGACCAATTTGTCATACTGACGTCTATTCTGTTTTTTCCGTTTATTTTTTTGGCCTTCATTTACGAGCTTTTTTCCCGCTCGGCAACTCCCTTCCAAAACGTAGGTTTCATCGTTTTGGGTATGGTTTACATCGGTGCACCATTCTCCTTACTTGGTTTCATTGCCTTTGAAGGGGAAAACTTCAACGCCTGGGTGGTGTTTGGCCTTCTGCTACTGACATGGATGAATGACACCGGCGCATACATCATCGGTTCGCAATTTGGCAGGCACCTTTTGTTTCCACGAATTTCGCCGAAAAAGACCTGGGAAGGAACCTTTGGAGGGATAGCCATAACCTTTCTCGTTGCTTTTTTGTTTTGTGTTTTCACCGGCGAGTTGCGGTTTGGAGATTGGATGGTACTTGCTGCCATTGTTTCAATATTCGGCTCGATGGGAGACCTTGTGGAATCCATGCTGAAACGCAGCGTCGGAGTTAAAGACTCCGGCAACCTGCTCCCTGGTCATGGCGGTGTACTCGACAGGTTCGATGCTTTTATATTTGTGCTGCCTTTTGCGGCAGCGTATTTACTTTGGATTCGTTGAACGGGGCGACGGTATGGCGGTACGACGGTATCGGGCGAGGACATCGTGTTTTTTTCATCCAAAACAAATTTTTATGAAAAAGCTTTTGCTATTTGGGCTTTTGGCCCTTTTATTCACCACCGCAGCCACGGAAAGCGGCTACGCGCAACACCGCGGCAAAAAGAAAAAATCATCAAAAAACGACCAGTATTTCGATGAAAGCGGCTTTGTCAACAAGCTTTGGTATGGCGGTAATTTCAACCTGGGGTTTTCAGGTTCCGGCTCTACCAACCAGTTCGTCTTCGGCCTTTCGCCGATGGTGGGTTATAAAATGCTCAACGACATTGTATCTTTTGGGCCCCGCGTGGGCTTTACCTATAATTTCATCAAAGGCAGGGGTGTCGACGGGCTTATTCACAAGGTGAGTCCGGTGTCGTACAATCTCGGCGTATTTGCCAGAGCAAAAGCGTTCCAGAACTTTTTTGCACACGTCGAATACGAATACCAGAATACCAAGGTGGTGTTCGTGGACGGCTTCGGCCAACTCGCTCTCGACAACAACGGCGATGTGACCACTGCCAGCCAAATCCGCGACAATGTGTACATCGGCGCAGGCTACTCAAGCGGCGGCCTGTGGGGATACGAAATCCTGTTGCTATACAATGTGAACCAACCGAGTTCCGACCTCGAACTTCCATTTAGCTTCCGGTTCGGCATCACCTATAAATTTTAGGGGTCTCCTTAAAATGCACAGCCCTTCCTGCCGGATGGCGAGGAAGGGCTGTTCTCATTTGGCCAAAAAGGTTATCGTTAATTTGAAACGCAGCCTGCATTTTTCCCGACCAATATGACAGGCTAAACATCTCCGTCGCACAATTTCAAAAAAACACTCCAGCGGGTAAATGCTCTGCACCCAATTCTAATTGCTTAGGACCTCGTTGTAATGGGGTCGTAAATGAGTGAGTGAGTCGTCCACTGGAGTGAAAAAATGTCCACACGCACTTCTTTTCTTTATTTTTTTCGGTATTGAGAATTTTTTCTATTGACGATTTCCAAATGCAGGAGACTCAGAATGCCTGAGAGCAGTAATTGATTGGGTAATCTAATGCCTTTCACCAAGACTCAGAGCGAGGACATCTGCATAGTTTAGTTTTTCAGACAGCCCCCGAGCGCCATTGACTCCACGTCAAAGTAGTGGCATTTAGCAAAAAAATTATCGAAATGGTAATGGAATATATGCTCAACCTTCAATTCGTTAAAAATTCCGGATTGAGCCTTATGATGCAGCGGAGGTGCCCCCTGAGAGAGAGCCGGCAAGAAATGTTTCATTTTCATTTGTCTTGTTAGAGTTATACAGTATTTCGAACTACGTAACCAAATAACAGGGGTCAAATCTGAACATTCAATGTAGTCAAAAATTTTATCCCATGAAACCGGGGTCAATTTCAAGAACTCCAATTCAGGATTCCAAATTAGGATTGGGAAAAAATATACTGTGTGAATTTAATCGGGCTCGTAGCGTTTCGTACAATTGCTAAAAAACTATACCAAAAGACCCTAACAAAACAAAAACATGAGAGCAACAAAAATCAAAATTTTCTTAACAAGATACTGACATTTTAAAATATGGAACGAAATCGATTCAATATTTACCTGCGTTTTACCACACTCCTATTGACGCTTAATTATCAAATAGTTAAGAGAAGCCGGAGTTCATTTGCCATGGTTAATCTTTCACAAATCTCAGGGTTTTCACCCCGCCGGAATAAATGATTTGGACCAGGTATATTCCTCTGGGAATATCATTCACGGGCAAGCTCACCCGGTTACTACCCCGCTCAATATTCCAGGTGAATTTAGCTACGATATCTCCGCTGATATCGAATAAATTTACTTCTGCAGCAGCCGTTGTACCCGCTGATGTGAAATACAGATTTGCAGTGCCATTTCCGGAAGGATTGGGGAAAATCTCAAATGCCTCCGGCAGTTCATCAAACGCCACCACTTCCACCTTACTGAGGGTGGTATTACCATCGAAATCGGTTTGCCGCAGGCGGTAATAATTGGTGCCGGGCAACGGTTGTTCATCCATCCACTCATAATGCCGCTCCTCGAGAGAAGTTCCCGCCCCAGGCACCCTCGTCAAAGCATGACACCCGACGACATC
>CAZPHZ010000149.1:0-8213 GCA_964586035.1 uncultured Saprospiraceae bacterium | reverse complement strand
AATATTTGGCTTAGGGTACGTACCTTTGCGCCTCTAAAAAATACATTCCATTCTTATGCAACAAACCCAGCCGGAAATAACCTCAAGAACTGCCTCTCAGCTTGGCCTTTCAGAAGATGAGTTTGAGAAGATAAAAGAACTGATGGGCCGCACGCCGAATTATACGGAGCTGAGTATTTATTCGGTGATGTGGTCGGAGCATTGCTCGTACAAGAATTCTATCAAGATGCTGAAAACCCTTCCGAGAGAAGGGAAACGGCTGTTGGTGGAAGCCGGGGAAGAGAATGCTGGATTGGTGGATATTGGCGATGGGCTCGCTTGCGCATTTAAGATAGAAAGCCACAACCACCCCTCGGCCATTGAGCCCTATCAGGGTGCCGCCACCGGGGTTGGAGGCATTCACCGCGACATTTTCACGATGGGGGCACGGCCCATTGCCTCGTTAAACTCATTGCGATTTGGTAACCCCGATTTAAAACGCACTAAAAATCTCGTGGAAGGTGTGGTTAAAGGCATTGGCGACTACGGCAATTGTTTCGGTGTACCAGTGGTTGCCGGCGAGGTGTATTTTAATGAATGTTACAATCAGAATATCCTCGTTAATGCCATGTCGGTGGGGGTTGTGAAGGCCGGCGAAACCGTATCGGCAAGTGCAGACGGCCCTGGAAACCCCGTTTTCATCGTGGGTTCACGCACCGGCAAAGACGGCATGCACGGTGCTACTTTTGCCTCGGCGGATTTGCATAAAGAAAGCAAGGAGGATTTACCGGCTGTTCAGGTGGGAGACCCTTTCCAGGAAAAACTGCTGCTCGAAGCTTCGTTAGAAGCAATAAAAACTGGTGCCGTGGTAGGCATGCAGGATATGGGAGCTGCGGGCATCACATGCTCCACTTCTGAGATGAGCGCCAAATCGGAAACGGGCATGGTCATCCACCTCGACAAAGTTCCAACCCGCCAAAGCAACATGGTTCCCTGGGAGATATTGCTTTCGGAAAGCCAGGAGCGCATGCTCATAGTAGGGAAGGCTGGAGAAGACCAGGCACTTTTCGATGTGTTCAGGAAATGGGACCTGGAGTGTGTCCAAATTGGTGAGGTGACGGATACCGGAATGTTGGAGTACTATTTTCATGGTGAAAAGGTGGCTGAGGTAAATGCGTTTTCCCTCGTATTGGGAGGAGGTGCACCTGTCTATGAGCGGCCTACTGCACGGCCGGCTTATTTTTCAAAAATAAAGAAGTTCAAACTGAAGAATGTGCACCCGCCCAAGGATATTAAGGCAGCTGCAAAAAAGCTCTTTTCTTCGCCCAACCTCGCCTCAAAACGGTGGGTCTATGAACAGTATGACAGCATGGTCAGGACCAATAATCTCTCGACAAATGCCCCTTCGGATGCAGCCATTGTGCGGGTAGATGGCACCACAAAATCTCTCGCTGTAACAGTAGATTGCAACCCCAGTTATACCTATGCCGATCCGTATGTCGGAGCTATGATAGCCGTTGCGGAAGCTGCCCGGAACATCGCATGTTCAGGGGCGGTACCGGTAGCCATTACCAATTGCCTGAATTTTGGAAACCCTTACAATCCGGAGGTGTATTACCAATTTGTGAAAGTGATAATGGGTATGGGCGAGGCATGCCGTAAGTTCGGTACGCCTGTGACTGGAGGCAACGTGAGTTTTTACAATCAGTCGGTAATCGATGAAAAAGTGGTGCCGGTATTCCCGACACCTGCTATCGGAATGCTCGGCATTTTGGAAAAACCTGAGCATCAAACTACCATCGATTTTAAATCGGAAGGCGATGCCATTTTCATGTTGGGGAATTCTTATAACGACATTGGCAGTTCGGAATACCTGCAGGTCATTCACGGCATCCGGCATTCTCCGGTGCCCACTTTCGACCTCCACGAAGAATATGAAATGCAGAAGCATGTGAAGCGGCTTATTCGCGGCAAGCACGTTCGTTCTGCGCACGATGTTGCCGATGGTGGTCTTTTTACGGCGCTTATGGAATGTGCCATCGCCAGCGGCATTGGATTCAATATCGAAACGGTGGAGACATTCCGGAAGGATTGCTTTCTTTTTGGTGAAAGCCAGAGCAGAATTGTCATTACCGTTGCTCCGGAGCAGGAAGATGCAGTTCAAAACTATTTAATAAACAATAATGTTTCCTTCACTAAACTTGGCGAAGTTTTTGGCACCGAGGTGCTCATAAATGACGAAAATTTTGGAAGCGTTGAAGAGTGGAAACATTTGCACGACAATTCTTTGGGAGAAAGACTAGAACAAAAAAATTGATTAATACCGACAAATTTCCTGCACTTATGAAAAGCCTGTTTTTTACGTTTATAATTCTAATCTCTGCGTTTCTTGCCGGTTGCGGTTCTGATTTTGGAGGGGCCAAAGGCCTCACCATACAGGGTACAATCAACAATGCCGGCAACATGCAAGTCTATCTCGATAAGGCCAGCGTGAACCCTCAGAGCGCCAACCTGGTGGTGGGCAAAGCCGATGCCGGTGCCAATGGTCATTTTGAGCTGAAATTCCCGGAATCCCTCACTGAGGGTCTGTACAGGGTGAGAATCGGCGAACAAAAAGTGAACCTTGTGTTGGACGGGAAAGAGCGCATGGTGGAACTGAATGGGGACCTCGCCAAACTCAATATGTTTGATTACCAGATTTCCGGCTCGCAAAGCTCCGAAACGCTCTTGTCAATCATTAAGACGTTTCTTACAAACCAGCCCAATTCTACCAACATTCAAACAGTAATAGATACCACTTCCAATGCGATGGTAGCGATGAATATCGCGCTGCTGTCGTTGGGTAACAACCCTAACTTTGCGAGTATCCATCAAAAAGCGATTGATAAGTTGGCCGCCCAATACCCCGGGTCTGATTACATCCAGGACTACAAAACTTATTTGGCTGGCATTAAAAAACAGGCAATGAATCCCGCTGGCCGTGACAAATATTCTTTGGTGGACGAAGAGAGCCGGCAGCTTGCCCCCGATATCTCGTTGCCGAGTCCAAATGGAAAGAAATACAAGCTCTCCGATTTGAAAGGCAAGGTTGTTTTGTTGGACTTTTGGGCGAGTTGGTGCCGGCCGTGCCGTCGGGAAAATCCCAATGTAGTCGCTATATACAACAAATACAAGGACAAGGGATTCACGGTTTTTAGCGTTTCTCTCGATGGTGTCGATAGCCGGCAAGCTGCAAGGCTTCAAAATGATCCCCAAAGAATTGCAGCGGCCAAAGACCAGGCAAAAATTAGCTGGAAAAAGGCCATTGAACAGGATGGACTGACTTGGGATTACCACGTATCTGATTTGAAAAAATGGGAATGCGTGCCTGCTAAGGCGTATGGTGTAAGCAGCATACCGAGGGCATTTGTCATTGATAAGAAAGGCCGAATAGCTGCCGTCAATGTGCGAGGGCCCGAACAACTCGAGGAGACAATCCAAAAGCTCCTTTAATAAAAAAGGGATGCAACGCTGAGTTGCATCCCTTTTTTGCATTAGGCTGCAATGGCTTGCAAAGTTGGTTTACGGCTTTTTCTTTTTAAATGCCCGTTTGTATGGGAGGCAGGGAAATAAGTCCGGAGAGTAGAAACAAACTTCTGTTGTTCCGAACTTTCAATTCTCAACCAGAATGCTGTTTTATTAATCCCTGTATATTTAAGTCAAAGAAAGCTTGGAGCTTTTCATCCTCAATTTTTCTAAAATAAAAGTGAGTAAAAAGAGATAAAAAGAATGGGGCCTGAAATTGCCGGGTTCTCCCGGCTGACGAGCGAAAATTGCCGCCCCACGCTCTTACAAATAGGAGGGGGCCGTAAAAATGCTTATGCCGAGCCAATAAAATAACCTGCCCATGTCAGTTGAAGTCAGAAATTCGTCAAGTATTCCAGCCTTTACAGCGGGAGATTTAACCGAAATTCGGGAACTGTTTCATCCTTTGAAGGGCAGCCCCGATTTGCCTTTTAGTTTGGCTTATGGATCACTGAAAATAGGGAAATCATCAATTCCACACCGGCTACGGTGCAGCAAAGAGGTGTATTATATTTTGTCTGGCACTGCGAGACTTACCGTGAATGAAGAGCAGTATGACCTTCGGGAGGGAGATTATTTTTGCGTCCCTAAAAATGAATTGCAATTCCTGGCCAACACCGGCCGGAAAATCTTGCAATTTTTATGCATCGTCTCGCCACCATGGAAGGCTGAGGAAGAGGATGTCTCTGGCAAGTAAGTGCTTGCCAAATGTGCCTATTGCGATTCCTTTTTACCTTTGCACTGCTTATGAAAATACTCATCCTCTCTAAAAAATTCCCATACCCGTTGAGAGAGGGCGAACCCATCGCCATCACCTATCTGAGCCGTGCTTTGCACGAACTGGGAGCTTCTGTCTTTTTGTTGGCAATGAATACTACAAAAGCTTTTTTCCCTGTGGAAAAACTGCCTTCCTCATACGATCATTTTGACGAAATTCATTCCGTTGCCATTGACAACCGGGTTTCCGTATTGGGAGCATTGGCAAGCTTATTCCGTGGCGATTCTTACATTCTTTCCCGTTTCCAGTCGCAAGAATTTGCCGAAAATCTACAAAGCCTGCTGACCTCGCAGACCTTCGATATCGTTCAAATTGAAACTCCTTATCTTGCTTATTACATCCCCCTCATCCGAAATTTTTCAAAAGCAAAAATTGCTATGAGGGCTCATAATGTCGAGCATGAAATTTGGGAGCGCGTGGCATTGAATGCCCGTTCTTTTTTTAAAAAATGGTATCTCCGGAGGCAAAACCGATCATTGAGAAAGTTCGAAATAGCCTGTTTGGCGGAATACGATATTTTGCTGGCGATTACGGAACGCGACCTCGGTATTTTTAAAAACCTCGGTTTTCATAACGAATCTGTGGTGGCACCAGTCGGTATTCCCACCACCAATTACCCATTTGATGATGCTGCTTTTTCCAGGAAGGCCTCTCTCGCTTTCATCGGCGCATTGGACTGGATGCCCAATCAGGAAGGGGTCGAATGGTTTATCGGCAACGTTTGGCCAGAATTGCGCAAATCCCATGAGAGCCTTCGGCTTGAAATAGCTGGGAAAAATGCGCCGGGCTGGCTGCGAAAAAAACAACCTGATGGCGTCCTTTTTTTGGGCGAGGTGGAAAGTGCCGTCGATTTTATCAATAGCCACCAGATTTTAGTGGCGCCGTTGTTTTCGGGCAGCGGCATCAAAGTGAAAGTGTTGGAAGGCATGGCACTTGGCAGGGTGGTCATTACGACACCCGTTGGTGCCGAAGGTATTCCGGCTGTAGGCGGAGAACATTTGCTCATCGCAGAAACACCTGCCGGATTTAAGAGTGCCGTGAGTTTTTGTATCGAGAATCCGCACCGTGTTTATCAGATTTCAGAAAATGCCAGGAGGTTCATCAAAGACCATTTTGACAGCCGGTCAATAGCTGAAAAAGTGCTGAATAGTTACCAAAAAATTACCGGAACAGCGTGAAAATATTCGTGCTTGCATCGAGGTTTCCATTCCCTCTCGAAAAAGGGGACAAGTTGCGAATGTATTTCCAAATAAAGGAGTTGTCAAAATACCATGAAGTTATACTTTGTGCACTCGCTGAGGACGTGGTCTCTGAAAAGGAACGGGCACAACTCGAACCATTTTGTTCGGCCATTTATATATTCCGGCGCTCCAAATTAAGGATATTAAAAAACCTGTTTTTGGCGCTCTTTAATCGCAGGCCTTTCCAGGTGGCCTATTTTTATGATGCCCACCTGCGCCGGAAAATTCATCGTACAATTGAGCGGGAGAGCCCCGGTCATATATATTGCCAACTCATTAGGACCGCTGAATTTGTGCGGGGCCTCCCAATCCCCAAGACCATCGACTACATGGATAATTTTTCGGCTTGGTCGGCCAAAATTTCCAGCCAGGCTCTGTTCCCGGCCAATATATTGTGGAGTTGGGAGTCCCGAAAAGTAGCAGCTTTCGAGAAGGAGGTATTCTCCTATTTCGATTCCCACACCATCATTTCCAATAAGGACCGGGATGCGTTCGGCTTTGGAGGAAAAGAAACGATACATTGCATTCCCAATGGCGTAGATACCAGTTTTTTTCAGCCACAGAAAAATTCAAAAATTGAATACGGCGCTGCGTTCGTGGGCAATATGGGGTATTACAACAATGTGAAAGCGGCGGTTAAACTCGTAAATATTATCATGCCCTTGGTCTGGAAGGACCACCCGGAGTCGAAAGTTTTGTTGGCCGGCGCACGGCCAAGTTCAGAGGTGAAAAATTTAGCGTCGTCAAGAGTACACGTTTCTGGTTGGATGGATGACATCAGGGATGCCTACGCCTCAGCGGCCATATTCGTGGCGCCCATCGATTTGGCCGTAGGCCTGCAAAATAAAATCCTGGAAGCTATGGCAATGGGATTGCCGTGCGTTACCACCTCGGGGATTAATGAGGCTGTAGGCGCCTCACCTGATGAGGAAATCATGCTGGCAAACAACGAGGAGGAATTTGCCTGCCGGATTTCGGCCTTGTTGGAAGATGAGCCTTTGAGAAAAAAACTTGGAAAAGCAGGGCAATTTTTCGTTCGCAAAAACTTTAGCTGGCAGCAGGCTGTTCAACAACTTTCGGATTTAATAACCAGGGTGGGAAACGACGCGCCCTCATAAACATACAACATGAAATATCTCAAAATTCTTCTGCTCTTTTCACTGATAGTGCCATTCTTTGGATGCCAGGAAAATACCAATGCAGAACAAAAACAATCCGGAGAAGAAAACACTGCCAGAAGGGACGACGAGAAGATGCTCCGCGACGGAATCTTCGTTGTTCACGATGAAGCTATGGCAAAAATGGGCGAGATTCACCGGCTCAAGAAACAGCTTCGTGATATATCGAGGAACCCTTCGGTGACGCTGGATAGCATCACCCGCGAAGAGGTCACTCAGGTTTTGGTACAATTGGACAATGCCGGTAATGGTATGATGGAATGGATGGCGTCATTTAAGCAACCCATGACTTTGCGCAAACAAAAATCGCACGATGAAATAATGACCTATTTGGCTGAAGAAAAAAGCAAAGTAGATGCCGTGAGCACCAATATCTCCAGTAGCGTTGATGTTGCTAAAAAGCTGTATGCGAAATTGAAAAAGTAACTTTTAATTCAACAATTCCTTCCGGCGGGGTGATTTTGATTTTCTCAATTGCTTTGCATGGACCATTGTTCTTGATTTGTATGTTAAAATTACGTGCCATGAAGAATCTATTTTTTATCATTTGTTTGTGGGGGTTGTACGCCGGATGTGAATCGCCTTCGCCCCAAACGCTTCCGATTTTGGGACAAAGGGATGTGGTGAATGGAGACACGGTTTATCATTCCATTCCCGACTTTTCGTTCATTGACCAGGATAGCCAGGTGGTTACAAATGAGACCTTTGCGGGCAAAGCATACGTAGCTGATTTCTTTTTCATCCATTGTCCGACTATATGCCCGAAAACTGCGAAACAGATGTTGCGCATCTACGAGCATTTTGCTGACAACGACGGATTGCTCCTCGCTGCGCATACGGTTGATCCGGAAAGAGATACTGTGGCCGCTTTGCACAATTACGCCCGAAATCTAAACGCTCAAACGGCAAAATGGCATTTCCTTACGGGTGATGAGGATGCAATTTATGACATCGCTGATGACTATTTCAGTGTAGCTCTGAAGGACCCCGATGCTCCGGGCGGTTTCGACCACAGTGGCCGGCTTATTTTGGTGGACAAAAACCGGCATATCCGTTCTTTTTGCAATGGCACCGACCCGGAAGACGTGGATCGTTTCATGCAGGACATCCAACTTTTATTAGATGAAAAATAGCGAGCTGACATTGTGCCTCGTTTTAGGGTTGTTCCTGCTGGGTTGCGACGAAAACCCCTATAACCAGGGAGAATATTTATATGGAAACTTTTGCGCCAACTGCCATATGGAGGACGGCACAGGGCTGGAAACACTCATTCCACCACTGGCCAATTCGGATATGGTACGCGACCACCCCGGGGTTCTGCCATGTATCGTTCGCAATGGGATAAAAGGAAGGCTTGTGGTGAATGGCAAGGTGTTCAATACGGAAATGGAAGGTATCCCGGCCCTTACTGAATTTGAAATAACCAATATTCTGAATTACTCAATCATTGTGGTCATAATACTACCATAATCA
>CAZPHZ010000148.1:0-8229 GCA_964586035.1 uncultured Saprospiraceae bacterium | reverse complement strand
ACTACAACAACCGCACGTATTCCAACGGACAAGCCGGCTCCATTTACAAACAATCCATGCCTTTGGTGAACGCCTGCCGCCCACCCGGTGAATGGCAGACTTACGACATCATCTTCACCGCCCCCCGCTTCAATGCCGATGGAGAAAAGACCTCCTCCGGGCACATTACGGTGCTGCAAAACGGCATACTGGTGCAAAATCAAACGCGCATTCTGGGTACCACGGAATACATCGGCCTGCCAAAAAACGAGGCGCATGGCAAAGCGCCCATCCAGTTGCAGGACCACCACAACCCCGTGAGCTACCGTAACATTTGGATAAGGGAACTATAAATTACAGTGGGTGGGATTTGAAACAGATCAACCGTTCAAACAGATTGAGTTTGAACGGTTGATCGTTCGATAGTAAAAAGAAGAAAAAATGAATTGCGGCTCTGTGGATTAGTCACTGCCCGTTTTGTCGAGAAGATGGGTTTCGTAGAGCCGCACGATTTTGGCCTGCTGGTCAGCCATTTTGTTGAGAAGTCTCATCTCTTTTTTCAGCGCTATTTCTTCAGGCGTTTTTTTGCTTTTGCGGAGGGATTTGAGCTGGCGGTTGAGGTCGAGGATTTTCATAATGGTGTTCTTTAGGGCGGTTTTGGAACTCAATAGGCGGTTAATTAAAGATTGTTCATTCATTTGAAAATGTTTTGGTCAAGGTAAAAAATTATCTTTTTAATTTTCTTATAACCACTGGACAGCAAATTTAGTTTTCCCGCAGCAATTTTCCCAACTTTTGAACCTTAATCTTTTCAATTTTCCTGACTGCCAAAATGCAGGCTGGAATGCTCAATTGGTGCGGCGTAAGGACAACGATGGAAAAGAGGCAACAGGTATCCGCATTTACAACAGTTTTGAAAAAATGTTGTTTCCAAGACAGTTCCTAATGAGCATGACCACGGAATGACAACCCGCAACCCCCAAAGGCGTTAACCATCTATTCAATTCCACGACAACGTATGCCACGGCCTATGAATCAGAGTCAGTCTTTATGGTATTTGGAGAACATCGATGTGACCAATATCTTTTGCCCTAACAAATTTGGTGCTCATGAGCACTCACTCGATCATAAAACCTACCAGAAGGGGGATTACATTTTTCTGCCAGGAGAGTTTGCCGACAAGATTTTTTTTATCACAGAAGGCAGGGTAAAGATTGGCTCATACAGCGACGGAGGAAAGGAAATTACAAAAGCCGTGCTTAACAAAGGGGAGGTTTTTGGAGAGTTGCCCCTCGCCGGAGAAGACAATCGCCGGAACTTCGCCCTTGCCATGGAGAAAACAAGGACTTGCATATTGTCTGTACAGCAGATGCGCAGCTTGATGCGAGACCACGGCCCACTGAGCATTTTTTTTATGAAAATACTCGGAGGCAGAATGTTGGAAATGGAAAAGAGGCTGGAATCACTGGTTTTCAAAGATTCCCGTTCACGTGTGGTCGAATTCCTGAAAGACCTTGGCCAGAAAAAAGGCCAGCGCGTGGGGTATGAATGGGTTGTGCGCAAATTTTTCACCCACCAGGAAATTGCCAATCTTACGGCCACCTCCCGCCAAACAGTGACCACCGTTTTAAATGAATTGGAAGAAAAAAACATACTCACCTATGACCGGCGGAGATTGCTCATCCGGGATATCGACGCACTCGAGAATGAAATGAAACTGAAAGGAGGTGGGAGGTGAGGAGTATGAGGTTTGAGTGAATTGCTTTAGTCGGGGTGATGGCCTCTGATCTTTTCCTCAATGCTGGAGGTGGAAAATCCCTCCAAGTATGGCAGGCTCAGTACTTCTCCACCATTTTTCAGCACGATGTCAGCGCCAATAATTTGCGCGGGCTGCCAGTCTCCGCCTTTTACGAGTACATTGGGCACGATGGCTTTGATGAGTTCCAATGGCGTATCTTCTTCAAATAAAACCACTACATCAACACAGGATAGGGCAGCGAGAACAAGCTGCCGGGTGTGTTCGTCCTGAATGGGCCGGCCGGGGCCTTTGAGGCGCTGCACCGATGCGTCCGAATTGACCCCCACGACGAGCCGCCGGCCCAGGTCTCTGGCCCCGGCGAGGTAATGTATGTGACCCAGGTGTAGCAGGTCGAAACATCCGTTGGTGAAAACCACCTTCTCCCCGTGCTGCCGCCATTGGGTCATGCTATTTTGCAACTGTTGCCGGGTAAGAATTTTGGATGTTATTGTTTCAAAAAACACGGAATGACGAGTTGAGGAGGTTGAGAATGGTTGAGGAGGTTGAGAATGGTTGAGGAGGTTGAGGAGGTTGAGAAAAGGTCTCAACCCTCTCCACTTCCCCAACCATTCCTATGATATTTTGGCCGCAGGCCTGTTTATAATGGGTAGTAAAATTAGTGAAAGCAGCCCGAGAAAAATATTAAACCCAATGGAGACCGAGAAGAAAATGATATTTGCTACGGAAAAGGCATCGTCGCCTTTGATGCCGTAGAAAAGCGTAAGCGAAGCGATGACCAGCGCGTGAAACGTGCCCATACCTCCGGGTGAGGGAATGACCATGCCGAGGGTGCCAAAGGCAAAGACCGTAAGGGCTGCCCGCATTTCGAGATGCGCCGTAGGCTCAAACGCCTGAAAGCCCAACCAAGTCATCAGGAAGTACAAGAACCAGATGCTTAAGCTATGAAAAATGAAAAGTCCAGGATGTTCAAGCCGCCGCACCGTCTGTATGCCTTCCCAAAATCCGGTGAGGATCTTCATCCCTTTTTTGTAAAGCGCCGTTTGGGATATTTTTTTTCTAAAAATCCAGAAGGCGAAAGTGCCAATAGCAACCAGGCCGCCCAATATCCACCATAAATGGCTGGTGCCACCTTCCCCTTTGTCCGCATTTTCGACGATATAACCCCAGAGTTTGTCGTATTCGAAAAACAGCGCCAGACTGAACGCCAGCATTAAACACAATACATCTACGACCCTGTCCACCACAATGGTGCCCATCACCTTTTCCACGGGAATGTGTTCGTATTTTGAAAACAGACCAGCGCGTACCACTTCGCCCATTCTCGGGATGCCGAGGTTGGCGAAGTATCCGACCAATATGGTAAAAAAACAATTGAAAAACTTTGGGTTGTATCCCAACGGGCGCAGCATGAGCATCCACTTCCTTGTGCGGTTGTAATTGCTCACGAGGAAAGCAGCGAAGACCAGCAAAATCCATCCAAATCGTGCATTTCTGAAATCAGCTACCAATTTGTCCAACAGGCTGCACTGCGCTTCGGGGACTCCCCTGAGGCTGCAATCCTCAAGAAAAGCAGTGTTCTGATGCCTGTACACAATGTACATTATGACAGTACCAATGCTGAGAAAGGCGAGAAATTGAAGGGTATTAGAGAGGATTTTTTTCACTTAGAGGCCGTGAATTCGTGAGTTGATTTTTAGCCTGACTCTTTGCAAAGCGGCTTTCTAAGTTGCAGCAACTCACAAGAGTTGGTTATTGTCATCCGGGTAAACCGAAATGGGCTTGAAAGCTTTGGCCTCCTCCGGCGTCATCATAGCGTAAGTAATAATGATGACCACGTCCCCCGGCTGTGCCCTGCGAGCCGCAGCGCCGTTGAGGCAGATGATTCCCGAATGGCGCTCACCTGCGATAACATAGGTTTCGATGCGCTCGCCATTGTTGTTATTTACCACCTGAACCTTTTCACCCTCGACAATATTGGCGGCTTCCATAAGGGCTTCGTCGATGGTGATGCTCCCCATGTAATTGAGGTTTGCTTCCGTCACCTTGACGCGGTGGATTTTTGATTTAAACATCGTTATTAACATAGCGGCGCAAAAATATAAAACTGATGGTGATTAAGGCCTGTCGGGAAAAGACAAGTTGCTGCAATTTGTCACTGTGTAGCCAACTGCAATCTTGTGACGGGCGGACAATTTAAAGTAACCCTTAAAGCCGCTATTGGTTGACAATGTCATTCTGTTCCCGGATTATTGTTGCCGCCGCGCTTGCCGTTTGAGCCTTGGGATTGTTTGATTATAAATATCGCGTTTACCTCCAATGAGGAAAGATACGCGGATGGAGCCGATGGCACCCCCACCGAGGAAGCCTCCCGCAGCACCTCCCAGCCCCAGCAACATGGATTTTTCCCACTTCGTGAAAGGGCTGTTGAGGCTATCGTCACAAGGCTTTCCGTCTATGACAGAGCCGTCGCAAGGTGGGTTGTCTTTGGCAAAAAGAAGCCCCCCGAATACACCGGTCACAAAACCTCCAGCGGCTCCCCAGAGTGCGTATTGCCCTATTTTATTGCGGCGGCGGATTTCGATTTTTTGGATCTGATGGTAAGGGAAAACGTGCACCAACCCGGTCCTTGCTCCACCGCTGCCCTTCAACAGACCAATCTTTTGCTTCACTTGCAGCGAGGTGTCGTTGAGGTGGAGCATCAGCCCCTTGGTCACCTTGAACGAATCGAGTGAGGTGATCCAAATATCCAGTTTCCGGGCATTGGGAGGCGTTGGTTTAAACTTGGCCTTGCCCGCCACTGGGTCCCCGTAACCAATATGAGTAATGAACCTCGTTTCGATGACGTACAACGGGCTGTTTTCAATGCCGGGTTTTCGGTAAATCACTTCGTCCTCATGCTCTTCCTCCACGGTCACAGGGTACCTCCACTGGTTTTCAAAAACCAGTGTATCCTGGGCATCAGCACACAGTGCCATCCATAAAATGAGCACTGCGGGAGGGATTATGGTTTTCCAACTCATAATTTGGGGGGATTGGGTTAAAAACCAAAGATAAGTTGCCGGATCCAGATACCCAAACATAGCCGGTCTTCTATCGATGCGGCATTGAGGGGTGATGAATGCCCCTCAAATTTGAAAGCGTTACTTTTGTCCGGATGGCGGAAGTCCGCTAAATTTCGCCTAATTGGTCAAACGCTTAAAATGTCATTTACCCTGAAAACATCCATGCCAGTACTGGTCATCTCGATGCTCGTTCTTTGCTTCGCCGCCTTTCCGGCCGATGCCCAGCAACCGGAGGTGCGCCTGCAGGCCTTCGGCTTTGAGGACGGGCTTTCCCATCGCAATACCTTAAAAGTACAACAAGACACGAACGGCTTTCTGTGGGTAGCCACTGTGAAAGGGCTGAACCGCTACGACGGTCACCATTTCCTGACGCCCGCCACTGGTACTGATTCCGGTGCATTGCCAGCGGGCTCCATATCAGAAATGACCATCGATGCGGCAAACAACCTGTGGTTGTCTTCCGGCAGCCTACTTCTGCGTTTCGGCATCGGCCGCAACGAGTTGGATACCATACTGCCCGATGATGCGAGCATCGCAAAAGGGCAGGCGCATAATTTCACCAATATCTGCGAGGATGAAAATGGCTCCGTCTGGACGGCAACCTTCCTGCCAGAATCAAATACTACCTGGCTTCAACGCACATCTTATGATGGCTTGCTCCATGATATGGCAGAGCTTCCTGGCCGCAACGCCAGAATACCACTGGCAGCAGCCAATGGTCACATTTACGCCGGAACTTCAGAAAATGAACTTTGGGTATTCGACTCCCAGACCGGCAATCAAATCAAGGTTTTCGAATTTCCAGCCCCCCCTTCCGAAAAGAGTTATTCCCGTATCATTCAACTGCAAACCACACCAAATGGAACGCTTTGGGCATTGCTCGACCATGGGCAAGTGTGGTACCTGCCACCCGGAGGGAGTCATTTTTTACCCCATAAAATCTCAGAGTTCCATTTGGAGCATATCCGGTCTTCCGCATTTCGGGTTGAGGGAAACGGCGACATCTGGTTCACCGGTGTAGTCTCAACGAGGCAGTCCGGCGGTGACTCTCCATGCAGCAGCGTACAACCGGGAGCAGCTTTATTGCACTTCGTGCAAAGGACAGAATCGCTGAACGACTACAGTTATTATTTAAAACAGGTGGTGCAGTTCACGGTGTCGCCCCGCCAGATTTTTCAGGATCGCACCGGGGTCATTTGGATTGCCACCGAGTTCGGCTTGGTGCATCTTGTTCAAAACGACTTGTTTGTGAATTATCTCGCCGACGGCAATGACTGCTGCAACGATGGCGTGTGCAGCATGCGCGGCATCGCCGAAGATGGCGACGGCAATATTTACTTTTCGTATTATAACTCCATCCACGTTTTGAACCCACGCACCGGTTCGCTTACCCCGTTCTTTTCGCCGGTGTCGAAATCTATCGGCAGCCCGTTTGGAATACTTTGCCACAACGACGAACTATGGACTGGCAGCGGCCTTCGCATAGACCTGGAAACTCAAAAAATCGACACCATTATTAACGATGTAAAAGGCGCCGAGGGGGTACTCATGGAAGACAAAGACGGTGATATTTGGTTTGGATGCCAGCAAAATCTTTGCATAATAGATGGCACAGATAATGGGGATATCACCGAATTCAAAGACACCACGGGTGTGATGCCAGACTCCCTCCTCCCTATTGTTACCTTCCTTTACCAGGGCACTACCGGAGGCTTCATTTGGTTGGCCTCGAAGAACACGGGCATATATAAAATTGCCAAAAATTCTGGTGCACTCAAACATTATTTTACCAAAAGTCAACCTGCACTCACCAACGACCGCGTGACTTCCCTTGTCGAATGCGGAGGGTATTTATGGGCTGGAACTGCCTCGGGGTTATGGCGGCTGGACCTCGCCACCGAAAAATCCAAAACTTTCACAACGGAGGACGGACTGCCCAATGATTTCATAAACGGAGTGCTGGCTGAAGGCGACTCCGCTGTTTGGGCCAGCACAGATAACGGCCTTTGCCGGCTGAATGTACGGACGGGCGAATCAAGCAGTTTTTTCGAGACCGACGGTTTGTCGAAAAACGAGTTCAACCGCATCTCCTTTTTCAAAGCCAAAAACGGGCGAATGTATTTCGGCGGCATGAATGGAGTCAATGCTTTCTATCCCGGGCCTCATTTTGGCAGCCAAAACAGTAAATCCAAAAGTAAGCTCCTGCTTTCGGAATTCATTTGGTTCGATGCCGAGAAGAATCATCGCAAAACATGGGAACTCTCAACCACAAAGACAATTACCCTTTCCCACCACGACAAGATGTTCACCACTTTTTTCTCGCTTGCCGATTATTCCGACCCCAAAATGCACTTTTACAGCTATCGGCTCGACGGGTACGACAAGGCCTGGTCAGCTCCAGGTCCAGCCAATTTTGCCCGCTATTTTAACATTCCGGCAGGACGATACACCTTGCGGGTGAAAGCCTCACGAGGTGGCGGCGACTGGGTAAAAGACGAATTGGCCCTTCCCATCCGCATCCGCCGGGCTTTTTATAAAACTATATGGTTCAAAGGCTTGGCCCTGGGGTTGCTGGCGTTGCTCGTGTACGCCATTATTCGTTACCGGCTCCACCTTGCCCGTAAACACGAGCGAGAGCTCGAATCGCAAGTGCAGCAACGCACGAAGGAATTAGCCACAGAAAAACAAAAGAGCGAAGACCTTTTGCTCAACATTTTGCCCGCTGAAACGGCGGAGGAACTTAAACAAAACGGGGTGGCAAAAGCACGGAGGCACGAAGATATTACGGTCATGTTCACGGACTTCAAAGGATTCTCACTGCTCGCCGGGAAAATGGAACCTGAGGCCCTGGTGCAGGAAATTGACCACTGCTTCAGAGCTTTCGATGAAATTATGGAGATGTACGGTTTGGAAAAAATAAAAACCGTTGGCGACGCCTATTTATGCGCGGGAGGCATGTCCAGCCAAAACAAAGAGGACACTGCGGCGCAAGTAGTGAAAGCCGCGCTCGAGATACAGGCGTTTTTAGAAGCTACTGTTATACAACGCAAAGAAGAAAACAGGCCGTTTTTCGAGGCGAGGATTGGCATACATTCTGGCCCTGTGGTAGCTGGAATCGTCGGCATCAAAAAATTCGCTTACGACATTTGGGGCGATACGGTCAACATTGCCGAGCGCCTTCAATCGAATGGGGAAGTGGGTAAGGTAAATATTTCAAAGTCCACCTATGATTTGGTGTGCAATTGTTTCGATTGCACTTCACGCGGAAAGGTTCAGGCAAAGCACAACCAAGAAGTGGAAATGTATTTTGTGACGGGTCTTAAATCGTGAGTGGCTTTCCGCCAAATTGAGCTTGCTCAAAAAGAAAGCGGGCAGAATTCATGGTTGAATTCCGCCCGCTTTTATTTCGAAAAAAGTACTTTCGACTAT
>CAZPHZ010000147.1:0-8246 GCA_964586035.1 uncultured Saprospiraceae bacterium | reverse complement strand
CGCCGCATCTCTCCACAACGCCTTCGGGATGGGCGGCGCGGGCTGTGATGAGTTTGATATTGTCGCGTGCCCCAGCCATATCGTTGGTTTCAATTTGGCATTCTGCCAAAAGGAGCACCACGTCGGCATAGCGAATCAGGCGGTAGCCGTTGGCCGTCCATCCGGAAGTCCAATTACCGACCTCGGTTAAAACTCCTTCCTGTGATTTCTTGTAAACTTGCTTCTTCGGGCTGTAAGGCCCTGCATAAGATTGATCGCGAATCCAGTCGGAACCGGTATGAGGACCCCAGTCGAGGTATGGAATGCCTCTGCGGCCAACAGTCCAGTCGAGCCGTGGGTCGAGAGGGGTGGTTCCATCAGGTGTAAAAGCATCCTCCGGAGCCAGACCCTGATCATTCAAAAGAGGAGCATCGTCGTAAGAATCATCCAGCATGGGCAAGCCATTTACTGTTTTAAAAGAGTTGACGAAGTCAAAACTCGGCTGAAAGAACCCGCAGCATCCGCCGGGAGAACCGCCATTGCCTTTGTATGGGAAGTTCAATACTTCCCCCCAACCGCCGTTCCAGCCTCCTGAGCCATCATTGACAGAGTATTGCACGGTGTAAATGGACTCCATGCCGTTGCGATTCTCGGCATCGAAAATATCGCCATATTTGGGAGCCAAGCCAATGGCATGACCATCGGGAGCAGTACCGGAAGCTATGACATCTTGTAACAGAGACATGGCTTTTGTATAGTCGTGGTTCATTTGCATCAATGCCTTGGCCTCTATGACCTTGGACACGGTTCCGTTGAACCGGCCAATCTGATCCATCTGATCGGGCAGTTGCGCTCCGGCTTCCAGGTCTGCAAGGATTTGGGCCCGTACATCTTCCTGATTAGTAACAGCGGTCAGATCGGTGTTTTCATCCACATACGGAATCTTGTCCCACATTCTCCACCCTTCAAAGTGGTAATAGCCACGCAACGCCCTGGCCTGGTTTCTGAAAGAAGTGGCTTCGTCGGCGGTCACAGTCCCATCTGCCTCAGCAACAGCCAGCACACGTAGTGCCTCGTTAACACGGGCAATACCATCGAATACAGCCCCCCATTTAACGTCAAGATAAGGATTGGTAGCAGTTTCGGAATAAGTCTGTATTGGATTGATATCCGGTTGGTCACCAGAGTCAGTCCCTTTGTTGGCTTCCAGACCGCGGATACTTCCAAATACCCAGTTTGATGAGGCGGATTGCCAGCCGAATCCGTTGCCGGAAACACCGTCAACCATTGCGTAGGCGCCAATCAGCAAGCTGTTTACGCCGTCTTTTGTGGCCAGTACTGTAGCATCGAGCTGGCCGTTAGGTGTTATCCGGAGAAAGTCCTTTTTACAGGAAAAAGGAAGCACCAGGATAAGCCCTAAAACGATAGTTTTAAAATTATGTAACTTCATTTTTTGTCAGTTTAAATTAGTTATAGTTAGAATCCGACATGCAGCCCAACGAGGTATTGCTTGACGAGCGGATAGTTTCCTTCATCAACGCCGAAAGCGGTATCGCCACCGTTGTTGAGGTCAGGGTCGAGACCAGAGTAATTCGTAGCCGTAAAAAGATTAGTGCCCTGAACGTAAATCCTGACACCACTCAAGCCGGCACCACTGACCAGACTTTCGGGAAGCGTATAGCCCAACTGCAGATTTCTCAATCGCAGGAAGGAGCCATCCTCTACATAATAACTGTTTGAAACAGTATTGGTCGAGAAGTTCGATTTGTTGGAAGCCTTAGGTGTCGTGCCATTCGGATTGTCCGGTGACCAACTGTTGTTCAACAAATCCGTACTCTTTTGTCCCTGGAAGGAAGGCCAAAAATCAACCCACCATCTGTTGTAGTTAAAAATATCGTTGCCCTGCGACCCGAAGAAAAATGCGCTCAGGTCGAAGTTCTTGTAATTTAATCCAAGGTTTAGCCCGTAAGTGAAATCCGGATTAGGATTGCCTATATAAACTCTGTCATCGGGTGTAATTTCACCATCGCCATTAGTATCGGCGTATTTGAAAAATCCAGCTTCAGCACCATCCTGTATTGCAGAAGCATCTACATCAGCCTGACTTTGGAACAAGCCCGTGACATTGTATCCGTAAAATTCGGAAATAGAGTGTCCCACTTCGTTTCTGTTGAAACCACCAATACGAGATCCTCCAGAATCAAAATAGTCAATATTATCGGTGAATTTGATGATCTCATTGTTGTAGGTTGTAAAAGTTACGGTCGCGTCGAAGCTAAAATCCGGCGTGATATTCGTCCGGTAATCGAGCTGAAGGTCAATACCCGTATTTTCCAATTCACCAACGTTCCTTGACGGAGGATTAACAGCACCATAAAGGGCATTGAGAGGAACCACTACCAAAAGGTCAGAAGATGCTTTCTTGTACCAGTCGAAGGATACCTGGAGTTTACTGTCCAACAGGCTGGCATCGAATCCGATATTCGTGGTGGTTTGTGTTTCCCATTTCGTATCCACGTTGCCGAGGCGGGATGGGCGGAATCCTTGCAGAGAGGAATTCCCAGTTCCCTGCAGGTCATAATTAGAAGTATTGGCAGAGCCACCGAAGAGGCTAAACTGGTTGGAAGGATTCACGGGCAGTTGGTTGCCCATGGTGCCGTAACCACCACGTATTTTCAAATCGGTAACGATTCCGCCACCGCCCATAAATTCGCTAACCCGAACACCCCCTGAAACAGATGGGAAGGTAGCGTATTTGTTGTCTTCGCTAAACCTGGAAGAACCATCTCTTCTGACAGTAGCACTCAGGTAATAAATGTTGTCGAAGTTGTAATCCGCTCTAAAGAAGGTAGAGGCAAGAGTCGTTGGAGTATTGAAGTTTGAAGTAGCATCGATGATTGTGGCACCATTGCTAACTGTTCTGAATGAAAAAGCGTCGGAGAAATACCCGGCTCTATTACCGGAGACTCCCCGGCCTATTCCAAATTTCACAGATTCGTATCCTGCGACAGCTAACAAGTTGTGCGGCCCGAAACTCTTGTCCAGAGTCAGGGTATTTGTCCATACCCAATCGGCGTTATACCAAGCGTTCTCACTGTATGCAGGTGTGGCAGTGTTTTCTGCACTTTCATAAGTCGAACTGGTCCAATTGGTGCCATAACCGCTTTGATAAGTGCCGCCAAAGGTAGATCTGGCATTTAATCCCTGGGCAATTTCCAAATCCAAATAGGTGGAACCCAATACGCGCACATCGATTCCTCTGTCATCCTGATTGCGAAGCTGGGTAGCATATACGTTGTCACCGTTGCCCAATCTGGGCGCAATCCCCGTTCCTCCGAATTCACCCGGCACAAATTCGTGTGCTGTACCAGATATTGGCTCCGTGATAATGTGCGGGATAATCGGCTGTGTACGATAAATGCCCATTGCAACCGGGCTGGATTCTTGGCCATTGCCATTGACACCGTTGCCTTTGCGGCCGGTCACGGTGAGGTTTTCACCGAGTGTGAGTCTTCCGTTGGCAACCTTGAATTGGGAATTGATTCGAGCAGAATAACGCTGTCCGAAGTTTTTGATGACGATCCCTTCCTGGTCATAAAAGTTGAAACCAGCATAAAAACTGGCATTTTCGTTTCCTCCGGAAAAAGAAATATCGTGGTTGGTGAGTAGCGCATTGCGGGTGAGAACATCCCACCAGTCGGTATCTGCTGCCCATGACGGAAGTGTTGGAGAAGCATTAGAGCTTGGCCCGTAAATGGGGTGTGTTTCCGTGGTCCCATCATTCTTGTAAACCAGCCATTGCAAGTCGGCATACTGCTGGGTATTTAACAGGTTCGTGTTACCGTTGCCAGGGTCCTGATAGCCAACGTACATGTCATAGTTGACTTTCACGCCTGAATTTTGACCTTTTTTCGTGGTGATAAGGATGACACCGTTGGCTGCGCGGGAACCGTAAATTGAGGCCGCACCGGCGTCTTTCAAGACAGACATTTTGGCAATGTCATTCGGGTTGAGTGTTGAGATATCCTGTGTAGGAACCCCATCGACAACATAGAGTGGGTCGTTGGCCCCAGAGAGAGAGGCGAAGCCCCTGATTCTCACTTTGGCGACAGATCCCGGACGGCCATCGCCACTTATGGTTACGCCGGACACCCTTCCCTGTAATTGGCTGGTGATGTTGCTGCTCGGAACCTTGGTAAGCTCGTCGGTATTTACAACACCTACGGCCCCCGTCAGGTCCTTTTTCTGTTGTGCGGTGTAACCCGTAACAACAATCTCTGAGAGTTGCGTGCTTGCTTCAGTCATAGCAACGCGAATAGAACTTTGCCCTGCCACAGCAACTTCCTGGGTTTCGTAACCCGTGTAAGAAATTACTAAAACATCGGCATCGCCGGCCTGGATGGAAAAATTCCCATCTATGTCGGTGATTGTACCTGAGCCTGTACCCTTCACGAGAACAGTAGCGCCGATCAACGTGGAATTGTCAGAGGCGGAGTACACGTTTCCGGTCACCGTTCTCTGCGCAATAGACGTTGATGCACATACCATAAAGAGTAAGGCAAATAGCGAGAGTAATGTAATTTGCTTCATAATTACCATTTAAAGTATTAAAGTTGATTAAATATCCAAAGTTGATAAAGTGGCCAGGGTCAATGGTCCTAAACTAAACATGTAAAAAACAAACTTATATTTCAAAACAGGAACGACCCTGATAGGCGCTAAGAAAATCTTTGCTGGTTTTAGATATGGTCAAGGCAAGAACGTAAGCGTGGCGCTAATGTAATTGTTATTTTACAACCCAAGAAACTTTTGCCGGAAACTTTCCTTCTTTCGTTTCATAAATTACTGCTTCAATGTATCGGTAGGATTGAAAAAAGCACGTGAGTTAATACTTACAGGGCAAAACAATCCTTTTTTTGTAAGATTGCACAAAATGTGCAGTTCTGGTTCGAAGGGCTTCAGCGACTATCCCTGCCTTTTACTATTAATGTGTGGTGTTATTCATCTCCCCAAAATTTCATCTAAAATCGAATTATTATACACAATTGAAGTTTTTTTCAATTTAGCTCGTGGTCTGATTTTGTGGGAGTAGAATAGTTATACACTATCGCACTTTAAGATACACTTTTGCAAACTCATTATCCCAGGGCGTAAGGAAAATTCACATTTATTATTGCATGACAAACCACGACATTCAGGATACCACGGTGGCTTCGGACCTTTCAATAGCCGCCCGAAATTACCTCCTTCACCTGCAATCTCCATGGAAGCTCTGGCTATATTATCTTAAAAACTTGCCATCAGCGCTGTGGTGGGGCCTTGGCATCAAGCAGGTGACAGCCTCAGCATCCCAAATCATCATTCCCTACAACTGGCGCACAAAAAACCCATTCCGGTCTATTTATTTTGCGGCCCTCGCTGGAGCTGGTGAGCTATCCACAGGAGTGCTGGCCAACATGGCCAGGCTGGGTCGTGGCAACATATCCATGCTCGTCTTGGAACAACGGGCCGAATTTTTCAAAAAGGCCTCGGGCACCACCATTTTTTCATGTACGCAGGGAGACGAAGTGAGAGCCACTGTGCAGAGGGCCATCGACACGATGAAGCCCCAAAAGATAACAATGACCGGCACGGGTTGCAACGCCGATGGAGAGTTAGTATGCAAAATTCACATCACGTGGACATTCAAAGTACGCACACCAAAAAAGTAGTTATAGGTTTGGCAAAATCTTTCCGCCCCTCAGGTTGTTTATTTTGCCATTAACATCCACCACCATTTAGATTTTCAATGAAAATTCACAAGATTTCTTACGAAGCCATACCCTCGTTGACTGAGCGAGACAAAGCATATATCTCTGAATTACCCAACCTGCGCCCATTTTATAAATACCCCGTTGAGCTTGCTTCATTCGAACAGGTGATGAAAGACAAGATGATGGACAAAACCGACCGGGACACCTTGTACAGTGTTTTGGAAAAACAATACGAGGGCCGGAGAGCCGGCAATGTCACACTCCAAAACATCGAAACCCTGAAAGAAGAACGCACATTCACCATCGTAACCGCCCACCAACCCTGCCTTTTTACCGGGCCGCTTTATTACATTTATAAAATCGTATCGGCCATCAATCTGGTGGAGACTTTGCGCCAAAATTTCCCCGGCAACAAATTTGTTCCTGTTTTCATAACCGGGGGCGAGGACCATGATTTTGAGGAAATAAACCACCTCCACCTTTTCAACAAAACGCTGACATGGGAAAGCCGGGAGACTGGCGCGGTGGGGCAGATGAAAACGAACAGCCTCCAGTCCGTGCTAACCGAATTGAAAGAAATATTGGGTGCAAATGAAAATGCCACGCAAATTTTCGACCTCATTGAGCGAACACATACCCAACGAGAATTGTACGGCGACGCTGTCTGCGATTTTGTAAGTGAGCTATTCGGCAGCAAGGGTTTGGTGGTTCTCAACATGAATGATTCGTCATTGAAACAGCTATTTAAGCCCATTATTAAAAAGGAAATTTTCAAGAGAAGCTCACACCCATTGGTCAGCAATACAATAGGACAGCTTGCTGAAAACGGCTATCCTTCGCAGGCCACGCCTCGGGACATTAACTTTTTTTACCTTCGGGAGCAACTACGTGAGCGCATTGTTTTTGACGATGGGCGCTACAAAGTGCTGAATTCCAGTCTGTCGTTTACCGAAAAAGAAATGGAGGAGGAAATTGACCGGCACCCTGAGCGATTCAGCCCCAACGTCATCATGCGGCCACTTTTTCAGGAACTTGTGCTCCCCAATCTCGCCTACATCGGCGGAGGTGGTGAACTGGCCTATTGGTTGGAACGGAAATCCCAGTTTGAGCATTTCGGCGTCAACTTCCCGATGCTCATACGGCGCAACTCGGCGCTGTGGATTGATGGTGGTACCGCCAAACGCGTCGATAAACTGGGTTTTGAGATGGACGACCTTTGGAAAAGCACAGAGGATTTGATAAAAAGCTACCTCCGCAAAAACGCGACCTCTGAATTTCAATTTCCCGTGGAAAAAAAGCGACTCGAAGCAGTTTTTCAGGCCATTGCCGAAAAGACCAAAGCCGTAGATGCCAGCCTTGTAAAATCCGTGATGGCCGAAAATGCCAGAGTTTCGAAAAGCCTGAGTGCGCTCGAAACCAGGCTCACCCGGGCGGAGAAACAAAAGCACAACAACGCCGTGCAGCAAATCAGAAATTTAAAAGAAAAACTATTTCCCGGAAACGGGTTGCAGGAACGGCACGACAACTTCCTGCCTTTTTTCCTGCGCTACGGCGAGGATTTTTTCAAACAGTTGTTCGACAATTTACACCCTCTCGAAAAGAAATTCGTGGTGCTCGAAGAGGTGTGATAAAAAGTGACCGGGTGATTTGAAGTCACCCGGTCACTATCAACAACACTTCACCCATCCCCCATTTCACACAGCCTCATTTTTCGGCCATGAATGGATAGCGGTAATCAGATGGCGCAACGAAAGTTTCTTTTATCGTGCGGGGCGACACCCAACGAAGCAGGTTCCAAACGGATCCTGCTTTGTCGTTGGTGCCCGAGGCGCGGGCTCCGCCAAAGGGCTGCTGACCAACCACTGCTCCGGTGGGCTTGTCGTTGATATAAAAATTTCCGGCGGCGTTGCGCAGTTTTTCTTCGGCCAGTTTCACTGCTTTCCTATCCGATGAAAACACAGCACCTGTGAGAGCGTAAGGCGAAGTTTTATCGAGCAGGTCGAGCGCTTCTTCATACTTCGCATCGGCATAGACGTGAATGGTGAGCACCGGACCGAATATCTCTTCGCACATCGTGCGGTATTTAGGGTCCATCGCCTGAATCACTGTCGGCTCGATGAAATACCCATCCTTTTTGCTGTAATTACCCCCGGCGACTATTTCTGCCGAGCCGTCATTTTTTGCTTGCGCAATATAACTTGTGATGCTATCGAAAGCTTTCTCGTCGATGACGGCATTGATGAAGTTGGTAAAATCTTCCGGCGAGCCCATCTTAAGGCTTTTCATATCGTCCTTCAGAAAACGTTTCACATCCGGCCAAAGCGATTCCGGAATGTAAGCCCTGGAGGCAGCGGAACATTTTTGACCCTGGAATTCGAATGCGCCGCGGGTGAGTGCGGTGGCCACTTGTTTTGCATTGGCAGAGGCGTGCGCAATGACGAAGTCCTTGCCGCCGGTCTCGCCGACGATACGTGGGTAGGATTTGTTGTTGGTGGCATTTTTTGCAATGGTTTT
>CAZPHZ010000146.1:0-8256 GCA_964586035.1 uncultured Saprospiraceae bacterium | reverse complement strand
CACGAAGTCAATCCCCCGCTGATAGGTGGCGGCGCAAAATCCGCCCATGTCGCCGGCGACGCCACCGCCCAGATTGATGAGCAGGGAGTGGCGGTCGAGGTCGAGGCGCATCATCTGCTGCCAAACAAGGCTGCACGTATCGAGGGTTTTGTGTTGTTCTCCGGCGGGTATTTCGATGAGGCTTACCTCGAAGTCCAATTGCGGCAGCACCAACGGCAGACAATGGCGCCGGGTATTACGGTCTGTCAGTAGCGCCACTTTGGTGTAGAGCCCGGCCTTGACGAACCGGTTCAACTCTTCACCACGGAAGGCATCACTGTTGCCCACGAAAATTTCGTAGTTGTTTAGATGCAGAATAAACATGCACAAGAATAGCCATTTGCTCCACAAATTTCATTGAAAATGAGGTAGATTTGCGACTACTCAAGCATTTCAAAAAATGGCAAAAGAAAAGAAAGTTGTAATTGCAGGTGCAGGTTTGGTGGGTGCCCTTTGGGCCGCCATGCTCGCCAAGCGCGGCTATGAGGTAGATATTTTCGAAGCGCGCCCCGATTTTCGGCAAGCGGGTTACATCGGCGGACGTTCCATCAATCTGGCGCTCAGCCAAAGGGGATGGAAGGCACTGGAAATCGCCGGCATTCGCGATCGGATTGAAGCGGTGTCCATTCCCATGCCCGGCCGCATGATGCACGATGTGAGCGGCAAACTCACCTTTCAGCCCTACGGTGAAGACGGGCAGGCCATCTATTCTGTTTCCCGCGGAGGCCTGAATATAGAGCTGGTGAATATTGCAGACGAGCACGAAAAGGTGCGGTTTCATTTCAACCAAAAATGCAGGGGCATAGACTTGTCCTCTCAAACGCTTCGGTTTGAAGACACCATTACCGGGGCGGAATATGCAATCGAAGAGGGCCAGGTTTTTGGAACAGATGGGGCTTTCTCCGCCGTTCGCAGCAGCATGCAACGACTTCCCAGATTTAATTTTTCACAGCAATACCTTGGGCATGCTTACAAGGAATTGAGCATACCGGCAGCGCAAAATAACGGGCACCTGATTGAAAAGCATGCGCTCCACATCTGGCCGCGAGGGCAGTTCATGCTCATCGCCCTGCCCAACCTCGACGGCAGTTTTACCTGCACGTTATTTTTGCCATTCGAGGGGCCCGAGTCGTTTGAAAATCTGAAAACAGAGGCACAAGTACTGGCTTTTTTCGAAAAATATTTTCCCGATGCCGTACCGCTGATGCCCACGCTCGTACAGGATTTTTTCGAAAACCCCGCACCGGGGCTTGCCACCATCCGCTGCAGCCCGTGGCGTCACCGGCGGGTATTGCTACTTGGCGATGCCGCCCATGCCATCGTTCCGTTTTTCGGACAGGGTATGAACGCGGGTTTCGAAGATTGCACTATCCTCGACGGCCTCATTGACAAATATAGCGAGGATTGGGACGCCATCATCGGAGAGTTCAACGCCCACCGCATCGAAGATGCCAACGCCATCGCCGACCTGGCCCTGATGAATTTTATCGAGATGCGCGACAGGGTGGCTGACCCCCGTTTTTTGCTTCGTAAAAAAATAGAGGCACACTTGCACCAGCAGTTTCCCAAAGATTTCCAATCGGTTTATTCCATGGTGAGTTTTAGCCACGTGCCGTACAGCACTGCATTGGCTGAAGTAGAACAGCACCGGCGGCTTTTTGAAAAAATACTGGCAATTGAAAATGTGGAGCAGCGGTGGAATGGCCCTGAAGTGGAGGCCGTATTTCAGGCGTGGCTGAAAGAGAGGGCATAACCCGAAATGAATGACGAATTTCAAGACAACCCAGACACTCTGACATGCGCAAGAATCCGGTCTGTTTTACCTTATACTGGCAAGCCTTTTTTTCTGTAAAAAATAAGGATGATTAAAATGCCGGCAGAAATGCACAAGTCGGCAACGTTGAAGATGCCCGTACGGAAGCTGCTGATGCCGAGGTTCATGAAGTCGGGCACTAAGTTGTCGTTGAAAAAGCGGTCGAAAAGGTTTCCGAATCCACCAGAGAATACCAGCCCGAATCCCGTCAGTTGAGTCATGCTCATTCGAGAAGTATTGGCCAGGGCAAAACCCAACACCAACAAAAGAACCACCGACGGGGCAACCGAAAGAATCCAAAACTTCGTGTGTGGTGCCCATCCGGCACCGAAGCTCATTGCTGCGCCGGGATTTTCTACATAAGTTAGTCGGAAGATGTCATTGAGGTAGGAGCGCATTTCCGTTCCGGCGAGGTGCTGCCGGGCAAGGTCTTTGGTCACTCTGTCGCACCCGATGGTGAGGAATACGAGTGTGCTGAATAAAAGGAACTTTGCTTTTACCGAATTCATAGATAGATATCAACGTGGCAAATCAAGAGGATTGGCTTGCCACAGGATTTTTCAAAATCAGGCTTTTACGATCCGGACCTGTGGAAATCATGGTAGCCGGAACTCCGAGTTGTTTTTCCAACTCAGCCAGATAGGCTTTCGCTTCTTCCGGAAGTCCGCCGTAATCTTCAATATTAGTGAGTGATTGCTGCCAGCCTGGAAAATTAGAGTACACCGGTTCCACCGCCACTCCGCAAACATCAAACGGCAGTTGGTCGGTGGTCTGGCCGTTGAAGCGGTATTTTTCAGCTGTTTTTATTTCTGAGAATTTATTGAGTACGTCGATTTTCGTCACGGCCAATTGTGTGACGCCATTGAGCATAATGGTGTATTTCAGTTGTGGCAGGTCTATCCAGCCGCAGCGGCGGGGCCGCCCGGTGGTGGCGCCGAATTCGGCGCCTTCATTTTGAAGCATCTCCCCGGTTTCATCGAAAAGTTCCGTGGGAAATGGCCCTCCACCTACGCGTGTACAATAGGCTTTGGTAATGCCGATGACCTCACCAATGGCATGAGGTGAAACCCCGAGGCCGCTGCAAACACCAGCAGTGATGGTATTGGAAGAGGTGACGAAGGGGTAGGTGCCGAAATCAATATCGAGCATGGAGCCTTGTGCACCTTCAGCCAATATCTTTTTCCCTTCTTTCAGCTGTTGATTGATAAAATACTCTCCATCCACTAGTTGCAGGCTGCGCAATATATCCACACATTCGAACCATGTCTTTTCCTCGCCGGCGAGGTCGAAATCGACTTTTGGCATGGCGCTGAGCAGTCCGAGATGTTTATTTTTCAGCAACTCGTAACGGTCTCGAAAATCGGAAAGCTGGGTGTCGCCAACTCTCAAGCCATTGCGACCGGTTTTGTCCATGTAAGTCGGGCCGATGCCTTTGAGGGTGGAGCCTATTTTTCCCTTTCCTTTTGCAGCTTCGGACGCCGCGTCGAGGTACCGGTGGGAAGGCAGGATAAGGTGCGCTTTTTTCGATACCAGCAAACGACTGCGGTATTCGCAGCCAGCATTGTCGAGGTTTTCAAGTTCGCCCCGCAGTGTGATAGGGTCTATGACGACGCCGTTGCCGATGAGGTTGAGCAAATTTTTTCGGAAAATGCCTGAAGGCACTGTGTGAAGGACAAATTTTTTCCCATCGAATTTAAGGGTGTGTCCGGCGTTGGGGCCTCCCTGAAACCGTGCGACGATATCATAATTCTCGGCGAGGTAGTCAACAATTTTTCCTTTTCCCTCATCGCCCCATTGGAGACCGAGGATGACGTCTATTGCCATGCTGATATTGGTGATTTTTAGTAAAGAGTGCCAGGTGACCCGCATGATTTTATTATCTCAAATCATGCGGCCGACTGTTCAACTCATCAAGATATTTTTGCGGTTCGTTCGCAGGCCCCGTTACATTCACCGAAAAGGTTCAGCGAATGGTAAGTGACATTGAACTTCAACAACTCACCCATGGTGTCCTTGATTTGCTGAATTCGCGGGTCGCAAAACTCGAACACTTTGCCACAGTCCGTACAGATGAGGTGGTCATGTTGTTTATAACCATAAGACTTTTCGTAGAGTGCCAGATTTTTCCCGAATTGGTGCCGTTTTACCAAATCGCAACTCACGAGCAGATCCAGGGTGTTATACACCGTGGCCCGGCTTACGCGGTAGCTTTGATTTTTCATGTGGATATATAGCGCTTCCGCATCGAAGTGATCGTTTCGGCGGTAAATTTCTTCGAGAATGGCAAAGCGCTCCGGCGTCTTGCGAAAGCTGTTATTTTCGAGGTGGGAAGCGAAAATAGTCTTCACTTCCTGAATGGCGTCCTCTTCATTTTTCGCATTCATGTGACTTCTTTTTTCAAAGAAACAACAAAGGTAGGCAAAAGGTCAACAATTGTATTTTTCGAAGGCGGCGAATAGCAGAGGTGGAGAACCACTAACAGTAAATGGCAAATTTTGCGTACTTCGCATTCTGTCATGAGGTTTACTTTCAAAAAAGCAGAGCGGCTGAAAAGCAGCAAAACCATCGGACGCATGTTTGCCGAAGGGCAGTCCTTTGGGATGTATCCCCTCAGGCTTGTTTTTCTGAAAAAAGAGGAGGTGAAGGGCGGCACACCGGTGCAGTTTGGGGTGACTGTGCCGAAGAGGAGTTTCAAATCTGCAGTCGCCCGAAACAAGTTAAAGAGAAAGGTGCGTGAAACGTGGCGGCTGAACAAACACCGGCTGTACGAAAGGATGACAGGGATGCCGGGGCGGTATGCTTTTATGGTGATTTATGTGGCAAAGGATGATCTGCCCTATGATGTCATCGAAAAAGCCATGCAAGCTATGATTCGGAAGTTTATCAAAAATAATGTTCCATCTGGTGCCAACCATGAGGAAGGGAAGCGTTCTCTTTCCTGAAAAACAATCCGCCATGCGCTATATTCCATTGTTCCTTTTCCTGTTGTTTGCAATTACGGAAACTTCTTTTGGGCAAAAATTCCTGCAGTTGGAGCGGGTGCACAGTCCCAAAACCCGCAAGTATTACCCCGGAGACGAAATCACCTTCCAAGTGAAAGGAGGACAATGGTATACCCGTACCATCGAGGATGTTTCTTACGACCAGCATTTCGTCATTTTTTCGAATGGCCACGTCAGTGTGGACAGCATCACGGCCTTTCGGACTTTTGATGTTCAAAAATGGTCGCGTCCTATTGGAAACCAACTAGTCAATTTTGCCATCGCATGGACGGGTTTTGCTATCATCGCTGCTGCCGTGGATGAAGGCGACAGCTATTCCAAAGGTGACGCGGGCGTCGCCGTGGTTAGTGCTGGCCTGGGGTTGGCTGTGCGCATGCTTTTTAAAAAACGCACGTTCAAAATAACCAAAAACGCAAAAGGAGAAAATAAAAAATGGCGGCTTCGGGTGTTGGACCTCACGGTGGGCAAATCCAAAAACAACTATTGATGTTTGTTTGAAAGTAAAATCAAGGGACTTTCACAAAACCAGCGGTAAGGTTTATTAAACGTTCTGTCAGGTGGCAGGCACAAAGCATCTTAACCCCGGCGTAAGCGTTCAGACTACTGGCTTTTTCCTCACTTATAAGGGTCTTTAAAGCCGCATAAAATAGCACCCCTTTATCCCCAATTTCTTACTTTTGCGCCATGAATAAAAACGAAGGAAAAGAAGAAGAAGTACAACTCCAGAAAGGTAATTACGACGCCGGGAACATTACGGCGCTCGAAGGCCTTGAAGCCGTGCGGAAACGTCCGGCTATGTACATTGGAACCACAGATGTCAAAGGTCTCCACCATCTCGTGTGGGAGGTTATCGACAACTCCATCGACGAGCACCTCGCCGGATATTGCACTCATATAGAAACCACCATTCATAAAGACAACTCCGTGACGGTCTGCGACGATGGCCGGGGTATCCCGGTGGACATGCACAAGAAGCTCAAAAAATCGGCACTCGAAGTGGTGATGACCGTTCTGCACGCTGGCGGTAAATTTGACAAAGACACCTACAAAGTGTCGGGTGGCCTGCACGGTGTGGGGGTATCTTGTGTAAATGCACTTTCTGAAAAACTCAGGGCCGAAATACACCGCGATGGTAAAACTTACGAGCAGGAATATAGCCGGGGCAAGCCTTTGTACGATGTTCGGGAAACGGGCACCACAGAATTAAGGGGTACATTCGTGACCTTTCATCCTGACCGGGATATTTTCGACTCCACCATATACAAGTACGAAATCCTCGCTACCCGCCTCAAAGAGCTTTCTTTCCTCAACAAAGGATTGAGGCTGACGCTGACCGACGAACGGGAATTAGACGATAAAGGCCAACCGAAGAGTGAAGGATTTTATTCGGAAGGAGGCTTGCAGGAATATGTAGAATACCTCGATGAGGGCCGGACAAATTTGTTGGATAAGCCGATTTATGTCACTGGAAAAGAAGATAATGTGGAGATCGAGGTGGCCATGCAATACAATACTTCCTACGCCGAACACGTCTATTCTTTCGTCAACAACATCAACACCAGCGAAGGGGGCACCCACGTCAATGGATTTCGCCGTGCGCTGGGCCGGGTGCTGGGCCAGTTTGGTGACGCTTCAGGTATCGTAGCCAAGTCAAAGGTGAACCTTTCGGCAGAAGATTATCGGGAGGGGTTGACGGCCGTAATTTCTGTTAAAGTGCCGGAGCCCCAGTTTAAAGGCCAGACGAAGAGCGAGTTGGGAAACTCCGAAGTGAATGGAATAGTTTCACGATCCGTTGGGAAGGCGCTGGCAGAGTATATCGAAGAAAACAATAGCTCCGCAAAAAGAATTATTGAAAAAATCATCCTGGCCGCTACTGCGCGTCAAGCTGCACGAAAAGCCCGCGAAATGGTGCAGCGCAAAAATGCCTTGACGGGATCTGGTCTTCCGGGAAAATTAGCCGACTGTGCATCCAAAGATCCTAGTATCAGCGAGATTTTCCTCGTTGAGGGAGATTCTGCCGGTGGCACTGCCAAACAAGGACGCGAACGGCACTTTCAGGCCATCCTTCCCCTGCGGGGGAAAATCCTCAATGTGGAGAAAGCCCTGGAACACAAAATTTACGAGAACGAGGAGATTAAAAATATGTTCACCGCTCTCGGCGTGAGCATTCAGGAAAACGACCTCGGCCAGCGTGTCCTCAACATTGAAAAACTGCGCTATCACAAAGTCATCATCATGACCGATGCCGATGTGGACGGCAGCCACATCACCACGCTGATTCTCACCTTCTTCTTCCGCTATATGAAGCCCCTCATCGAGCAGGGCTACATTTACATTGCCGCGCCTCCACTTTACCAGGTAAAGAAAGGTAAACAGTTCCGCTATTGCTGGAGTGAGGAGGAGCGGCTGGAGGCTATTGCCGCTTACAGTAGCGGGGAGAACGACAACTCCGTCAAAGTTCAACGGTACAAAGGTCTCGGTGAAATGAATGCCGAGCAGCTTTGGGAAACCACAATGGACCCCTCTTCCCGCATCCTCCGGCAAGCTACTATTCAGGATGCCGTTGAAGTGGACCGCGTATTTTCCATGCTCATGGGCGAGGAGGTACCTCCCCGCCGGGCTTTTATTGAAGCCAATGCGAAATACGCGAATGTGGATACGTAAAGAGGTGAGAGGTGAGAGGTTGGGGGGCTATGGGGCTTGTCAACCTCATTTTTTTTGATAAAATGAAGCGTTTTTTCCGGTCTTTCAGGGCTGTCTTTTTGCATTCCTTTCCACGAGCTTGAATTTATTCTTTTCTATTCCCGTAAAATTTCTTAAGTTTTGCCCTGTCTCAGGCAATGCACATATCTGCGCAAAGCCAAGCCATCGGCCATTTTTGTAATCATTAATTAAAAATTCAGACATATGCTGGAAAATACACTCACGCCTAAATACAAAGCTTTTGCACTTCACAACTTTCGCAACATTCCGCAATTGGCGTTATTATCCAAAGAGGCCATATTCGATATCGAAGTGGTGGGCAATGTGCTGCCATTTAAAGTAAATAATTATGTGGTGGATGAATTGATAGACTGGTCAAATTACGAGGATGACCCCATTTTTCACCTTACATTTCCGCAGCGAGGCATGCTGCTCCCACAGCATTTCGATAAAATGGCGGCCACCCTTCGCCGTACTGATGACAAAAAGGAAATTCGCCGAGTGGCCAATGAAATCCGCATGCAGCTCAACCCCCATCCTGCCGGGCAACTCGAGCTGAATGTGCCGGAAATCGACGGAGTGAAGCTCACCGGCGTACAACATAAATACCGGGAAACCGTACTCTTCTTTCCCAGTTCCGGACAAACCTGCCACAGCTATTGCACCTTTTGTTTTCGCTGGCCGCAATTTACAGGTATG
>CAZPHZ010000145.1:0-8271 GCA_964586035.1 uncultured Saprospiraceae bacterium | reverse complement strand
TGCAGATTGTGGCACATCACAAACACCCCACCCGGGACGCAAGACCTGATGTTACGTTTTTGTCTTTTGATGAACTGCTAAAAACGAGTGATGTGGTAACACTTCACGCCCCTTTGTCGGCGCAAAACATTGGCATCATCAACAAGGAAACCCTTTCGATGATGCGCCCTTCGGCCCTACTCATCAACACAGGTCGGGGAGGACTTGTCAACGAGGCCGATTTGAAATGGGCATTGGAAAATGGAGTGATTGCAGGAGCAGGACTCGATGTTTTATCGGAAGAACCACCAGCAAACAACAATATTTTGATTGGAACAAAGAACTGCATCCTCACGCCGCACAATGCCTGGGCCACCAAAGAGGCCCGGCAAAGATTGTTGCATGAATCTGCCGAAAATGTCCGGGCCTTTCTGGCCGGAACCCCAATAAACGTGGTTCAATAAACAACGAGCAATGAACAATTACAATCCCATTGTTCATTGTTCATTGCATTATGTTCACTGCTCCAGAGGCGGAATGCGCAGCATCTGTCCGGGATAAATTTTATCCGGGTCTTTGAGCAGCGGTTTGTTTGCGTTGAAAATAACCATGTACTTGCTGGCTTTGCCGTATTGGTCGCGGGCAATTTTGGAGAGACTGTCGCCTCGTTTCACTTCGTAAAAAGTGGCTTCCGGTTCCGGTGTTACCACGGACATCCTGTCGTCAACCGTGGCGATACCGGATACGTTGCCCACCGCAAGAATGATTTTTTCTTTCTCAGATTGTGTGGGCACCGTACCATAAACGATGGCTTGGTCGTCGTCCACCTCAATATTGAGGTCTTCCACTTTCAGTTCGAGTCCGGTGACCTGATTGGTAAGACGCATTGCCAATTGAGCATCGTTGAATTTCTTCATGGCATCTGCACCATGGTCCACTGTTGGCGCAGGTGGAGTGTCTGCTTTTTTACCACCACCGACTAATGCGGCACCGGCATTTTTGAGGAATGAAAATAATCCCATGTTTGATAATGTTTTGATTTAGAGCTCCGGCTGGCTTTCTCAAAAGCAATAGGAGAGGAGATGACGTTTAACAAAATTAAAAAAATAACCTCAGACGAAAAATGCAATCGACACCTGTGAAAATGTAATTATTTGAAAGGAAATTCACGTCAGCGGTTTGTTTTTTCGTTTGTTATGACGTCTTCTCCCACAATTGTCACGCTTTTTGAAAGCATGGCTGCGGATTTTATTTTTGCCATCCTCATTTTCGCCACAATAGCAGCGGAGACTCGTGAAACAAAAGCCGCTTAATTCAGTAAAAGGCGTATATTTGCGCAGTTTTTCCCAAAAGGTTTGGATACTGTGATTTTACGCACACGTAAGTCACTGGTTTCAAGAGCCTTAACTTGGGGAAACCTGAATTTTCCAGGCGATTTCCCTGAATGTTTACGTCAATTTGGAAAAGTGGGTATGTAACACGCATGAAATCACTTGTTTAGAAAGTAAAAGGTTTGAGTATAAACCTTTCAAAACTTTCTAATGCTTCTCAAATGATTCTAAGAGACATTTTATTTTGTGCCTGTTACAAAAGTGATTGATTGGTTTTGGTACGGCCTTAAGATGGGCCATACTAAACTATTGTCCCCCACTCTCCACAAAAAATTAAGCTTGTCATGCAAGGAAAAGGAATTGTGAAGTTTTTTCTCGTTGCCTTAGCGGTAGTATCCCTTATTCAATTTCTCTACGTACTCCCTACCAGGAAAGTAGAAAAGGCAGCAGATCGGTATGCAGTGAGTGTTACCCAGAATTTGTCTGGCTCTGAACAGCGGACGGCCATTAAAAAAGCACGCGCTGATTATTTGGATTCTATGTCCTCGGAGGTCATTTTCAAAATCCCACTACTAAAATCATACACTTATCAGGACCTGAAAGGCTCCCAACTCAACTTTGGCCTCGACCTTAAAGGTGGTATGAGTGTCTTGTTGCAAGTTGACTTGAGCGACTTTATCCGCGCATTAGCGGGTAATCATTCAGACAAAGGACTCGACGATGCACTGAAAGAGGCAGCAATAGCTCAGCAATCATCGCAGGCAGATTTCATCAGCCTCTTTGCTCAATCCTGGAAAAAAACATCGGGCGGCAAACCGCTGAATTCCATTTTCAAACGGAATGAATCCCTCAGTTCCAAAATCAATGCTTCCACTTCCGATGGCGAAGTGACCCGGATTCTGCGGGAAAAAGCCAACGAGACCGTTGACCTGACTTTTAAATTACTGAAAGAAAGGATCGATAAATTGGGTGTCATTGGGCCCAACGTATCGCTAGATGCAGGACGAGACCTCATCCTCGTAGAGTTGCCGGGTGTTGACAATCCGCAACGAGCCAGGACATTCCTGCAGGCTGCGGCCAAACTCGAATTCTGGAACGTGTACAGGATAAATGATACCGGTCTTCAGTCCGCATTTATCGCCGCCAACCAAAAACTGAAAGACTTGGAGACGCCAGTTTCAGAGACGGCCACCGAAGTTGCTCAGGATTCCACCAGCCAGGAAACACCGGACTCCAATGCAGTTGCTAATTCTACGCCCACTGATACTACCGCAAATACAACCGACCCCTCTTTGGTGGCTCAGGGACCACTCTTCGACGTATTTACACTGAATACCACCGGAGCTTATGGCCTTTCACCAATGGGCACCGCCGACAAAAATAAGCGGAACCTCGTAATGGAAATGTTGACGCGTCCCGGTGTCCTCGAATTGTTTCCGCGCGATGTAATGTTTCTGTGGTCCCGGTCACCCTCAAAAGGAGCCGATGGGAAAACCGACTTAGATATTTATGAGCTTTATGCTATAAAAAAGGAACCTGGTAAGAATACGGCTCCTCTCGAGGGAGACCGCGTAACCGATGCCTATGCAAGTCCTGACCCCAGCACCGGCCAGTTGGCCATTAGTTTAAAAATGGACCAGGAAGGGGCACGCATATGGGGTGCTATGACCCAAAAAGCTGCCAACGATAACAACCGGGAAATAGCCATTGTATTAGACAGTCAGGTAGTTTCTGCGCCGAGAGTTATCAATCCTATTTTGAGTGGGGACTCACAGATAACGGGAACTTACACCGTTCAGGAGGCTCAGGATTTGGCTAATATTCTTCAAATCGGCAAGCTTCCGGCCCGAACCCAGATTATTCAGGAATCTTTGGTAGGCCCATCGTTAGGTGCTGAAAACATCAGCAAGAGTTTGAAAGCGCTGCTCGCCGGCTTCGTTCTGGTGCTGGCGTTTATGATCTTTTATTATGGTGGTGCTGGTCTGATATCAATAGCGGTTCTCTTTCTCAACGTTATTTTCATGATCGCAGCCATTGCCTCCTTTGGTACGGTGCTCACGTTGCCTGGCATCGCCGGTATAGTGCTGACAATAGGTATGGCCGTCGACGCCAACGTAATTATCTACGAAAGGGTACGAGAGGAATTGAGGGCCGGAAAGTCCATTGTCGCCGCAGTGAAAGACGGCTACAAGCATTCTTACTCAGCTATCATTGATGGCAACGTCACCACCTTCCTCACAGCGGTGGTACTTGCCGTATTTGGTCTTGGCCCCATCAAAGGATTCGCAGTGGTGTTGATGATTGGTATTATGACCACATTGTTCACCGCTGTGGTAGTGAGTCGTATGATTGTTGAATGGTGGCTAAGTCATAAAGAAAACCTTACATTTTGGCGGCCAGTTACCAAAAATGTATTGGCCAACCTCAATATCGACTGGATGAAACGCAGGAAGCGTTTCTATCTGCTCTCCGGCACAATCATTATTCTCGGCGTCATTTCCTTTTTTACCCGTGGGTTCGACCTTGGGGTGGACTTTCGGGGCGGATATTCTGTAAATATTGAATTTGCCGGTGATACAACGCCTGATATCGATAACATCCGCACTTCACTTGCTACCGCACTTGGAAAAGCACCGATTGTAAAAGCTGTCGACTCGGAAAATACTTTTAATGTAGTCACCGACTACCTCGTCAATGATACTGGTGACGACGCTCCTGATCGTGTTATGGCCACATTGTACCAGGGGCTTGGCGATTTAGTCGCTAACACCACATTGCCAGAATTCAAAGACCCGGATGGGCTCAAAGTTCACGTGAACGCTTTCAGCAAAGTAGGCCCAACGGTAGCAGACGACCTGAGGAACAGCGCCGGTGAAGCCGTTATTTTCGGCTTGCTTGTTATCTTCCTTTATATTCTAATCCGTTTTTCAAGGTGGCAATATTCATTGGGAGCTGTCATCGCTACTGCCCACGATGCTTTGATTGTTGTGTCGGTTTTCTCCTTGCTTCACGGCATACTGCCATTCCCAATGGAGATAGACCAGGCCTTCATTGCCGCCATCCTGACCATTATCGGGTACTCGGTGAACGACACCGTTATCGTGTATGACAGGATCCGAGAGTATTTCGGGTTGTATCCCGACAAGGAAAAGAATGAAGTCATTAACATGGCCATCAACAGCACGATGAGCAGAACCGTGATCACGGGCCTTACTACCCTCTTCACTGTATTCGTGCTTTGGATGTTCGGTAGCGGGAGCATCAAAGGCTTTGCTTTTGCCTTAGTACTTGGGGTTGTTGTCGGTACTTACTCTTCAATATTCATCGCATCTCCAGTGATGTCAGACTTGTCGAAAGCCGACATCCGCATTACGCAGAAGCGGAAGTCTAAGAAAGACGGTAAATCTTTCAAACGTCATGCGAAAGCATAGCTTTTGAAAGACTTACTGAATAAAAAATCCCATCCAGCATTTGTTGGATGGGATTTTTTTTATTCCCGGTTTTGCACTTCGTCCCATGTGAATCTGTCATGTTAAAAGCAATTTCTCTGGCCTCCACCTATCCATTAATATTGGTGGCACTATTATTCATGTGCATCCATATCAATATACATCATCTTGCTTTTTGACCCGAGCTATGTGGCTAGGCCAGGAGAGGGCTGCCGGCCTTGTTTTGGAATGGAAGAACAAAAAAGGGAAACGAAGCAAGTGCCTCATTTCCCTTTCCATTCAAAACAACGTGAATTTTATTTCACTGAATCCAGCACCGCTTTAAAAGCTTCAGGATGATTAAGTGCGAGGTCGGCAAGCACTTTGCGATTCAGGTCGACATTGTTTGAGCTAAGCTTGTGCATCAACCGGGAGTAAGTAGTGCCGTTGAGGCGGGCTCCTGCGTTGATACGGGCGATCCAAAGACGTCGGTAAGCGCGCTTTTTTAATTTGCGGCCAGTGTAGGCAAATGACATGGCTCTATCCACGGCATTCTTTGCTACAGTGTACACATTTTTGCGGCGGCCGAAATAGCCTTTGGCAGCTTTGAGGATTTTCTTACGCCTCTTTCGAGAGGCTACAGAATTTACAGAACGTGGCATATCGAGAATTTTTTAGTACAGCACAGAGATTCCATCACTGAAATACTTCATTCCTGCACTCTCGTTAAAAAACCGGATTTACAGTACTAACCGACTCCGAGCATGCGCTTTATGCGCTTTTCATCGGCAGCATCAACGATGGTAGAATTCACCAGGCGCAATTTTGTTTTCTTGCTCTTGTGGCGCATCAGGTGAGAGGTGAAAGCATGATTTCTTTTCACCTTGCCTGAGCCTGTGAGCTTGAAACGCTTCTTAGCACCTGTATGGGTCTTCATTTTAGGCATAACTATTCATTTTTTTAAAGAGGCGCAAAGGTAAGTAACTCCACCTTGAAATGCAAAGCTAATTGTCGATGGATAAATTTCAATTTAAGAACAACGAAGACTCACGTGTTGTGGCATCTGCCGGCTGGCCGTTGGGATAGGCTCCAAACTGAGACTAAATTGTTGCCAGGCCTATTTGCCTTTCTTTTTAATTGGTGCCAACACCACTATCATTCGTTTTCCCTCCATTTTAATGGGTGCTTCAGGCACACCCAATTCTTCCAATTCGGCCACAAAGCGGTTGAGCAGGATGCGGCCCCGGTCTTTAAAAACGATGGAACGTCCATAGAAATGAACGTAGGCTTTCACTTTAGAGCCTTCTTCCAGGAAATTCTTGGCGTGGCGGGTTTTGAAATTAAAATCGTGATCATCGGTATTGGGCCCAAAACGAATTTCTTTCAAGACCGTTTTGGAGGCCTTGGATTTCATTTCTTTTTCCTTTTTCTTTTTCTCGTAAAGGAATTTCTTGTAATCTGTAAGCCGGCAAACAGGAGGTTTTGCCTTCGGTGATACTTCCACTAAATCGAGGTGGACCTTGTCAGCCCATTGAAGGACTGCACGTGTAGAAAAGACGGAGCCGGGTTCAATTATCTCCCCCAACGTTTCTCCAATTTCTTTGAGGTTTTCCCCTACCAGACGAATTTCAGGGATGCGAATTTGTTCATTGATGCGGAACTTGAATCTTGGCTCCTGTCGCCTCCCTCTTGAACGAAATCTACCTTTGGCCAAATGAAAAATTGTTTAGTTAAGAATATGGTGAATATTGGTTTGCTTCATCGCCCAATTTGTTTATTCCAAACTTGGAGGATGGACACAAGCCCCAAAAATAAACGGTCAGCGCCCAAATTACAAACCTTGAGGCTCTGACCGTCTTTTTTTATCCTAAAATACCTGCAAATGCCATCATTACGCATCTGACTTAACGGCTTTTCCTAATGTAATTACCAACCCCGTACCTTCTTTGTTAAGCGTTGCTTCCAGGTTGGCACCTTCAGCAGGGTTCTCGTTGAGGAGAAACTCGGCAAGCGGATCCTCAATATATTTTTGAATGGCACGGTTGAGAGGGCGGGCGCCAAACTGTGGATCGTACCCTTTTTCAGCGACAAATTCTTTGGCCTCATCCGTCAAGGTCAAGTTGAAGCCAAGGCCTTTCAGCCGCTTGTGCACATCCTGCAGAGAGATGTCTATTATCTTGAATATCTCTTTCCGCTCTAATGTATTGAATATCACTATATCGTCAATTCTGTTGAGAAACTCGGGCGCAAAAGTCTTCTTTAGGGCGGTGCGAATGATGCTTTTTGAGTCATCTTCTGCGGCGGCTATGCGAGATTTTGTTGCAAACCCTACGCCCTGACCAAAGTCCTTCAACTGGCGCACACCAATATTAGAGGTCATAATGATGAGGCTGTTTTTAAAATCGACCTTCCGGCCCAAGCTATCGGTCAACTGCCCATCGTCAAGCACCTGCAATAATATGTTGTACACATCGGGGTGGGCCTTTTCAATTTCGTCGAGTAATACCACTGCATAAGGCTTGCGTCGCACCCGCTCCGTCAATTGTCCACCTTCTTCATAACCAACATAACCGGGAGGCGCACCAATCAAACGGCTAATGGAAAATTTCTCCATATACTCGCTCATATCTATCCGAACGAGGGCGTCCTCAGAATCGAAGAGATAGCGAGCAAGCGCTTTGGCAAGCTCCGTTTTTCCAACGCCGGTGGGTCCCAAAAATATGAATGAGCCAATAGGCTTCTTCGGGTCTTTGAGGCCAACGCGGTTTCGCTGAATGGCTTTCACCACTTTTAGCACTGCTTCATCCTGGCCGATTATCATTTTTTTAATGTCATCGACCATGTGAACGAGTTTCTTGCTTTCGCTCTGCGCTACTCTCTTCACCGGAATATTGGTCATCATTGAGACGACCTCGGCGATGGCCTCTTCACCCACTGGGTACCGCTTTGTTTTGCTCTCCTCTTCCCATTGCATTTTGGCAAAATCTAGCTGGCGGATGAGTTTGCTTTCTTCATCTCGCAAATCGGCGGCCCTTTCATATTGCTGATTCTTAACAGCTTGATTCTTTTGCTCCTTAATTTCTTCAATTCTGCCCTCAAATTCTTCAATATGCTTCGGTACGTGAATATTTTTCAAGTGAACCCTCGCACCTACTTCATCCAACACGTCGATAGCCTTGTCCGGTAAGAATCGGTCACTCATATACCTGTCACTCAATTTTACACAGGCGATAATGGCCTCATCAGAATATTGCACATTGTGAAACTCCTCGTATTTTTCCTTGATATTTTCCAAAATATGGATGGTCTCTTCAGGGCTTGGTGGATCTACGAGCACCCGCTGAAAACGCCGGTCGAGTGCGCCGTCCTTTTCAATGTACTGGCGGTATTCGTCGAGCGTGGATGCCCCGATACATTGCAACTCGCCCCGTGCGAGCGCTGGTTTGAAAATATTAGAGGCATCGAGTGAGCCCGTGGCCCCTCCGGCACCGACGATGGTGTGTATTTCGTCAATGAAGAGTATGACCTCTCTC
>CAZPHZ010000144.1:0-8287 GCA_964586035.1 uncultured Saprospiraceae bacterium | reverse complement strand
TCACAACTTCTAAAGCCCCTCAACACCTTCAAATTGGCGATTATATGCTATACTGAAGAAGGGACTGATTAAACCCAAAGGTTTGTTTTGAACTCAGACTTTGTACAAACTCAGCAATTGTGAGATGGTTTGGCCGATGACTGTTGCCACTATTATTATTTCATTGATGAAGCTCAATTTCAGGCCCACTGCTGAGGCGATATTTTAGCGATAAAATGAAGTGCTGAACCAATTCCTGCAAGTTTGTGACTTGCCATCATTACCTCTGTTCACTCCTCTCTTCGAAATTTTTCAACAGCACATTCAATGCCCCTGCTGAGATGATAATTTCCCACAGGCAGCAGGTCAACGAGCCGATCATGAGCAGGAGGCTGGCACTGAATACCCAGGTGGCCAAAACAGGCCTCTCCAAAAAGAGGAGGAACATGCAGATGAAACAGAAAAGAAAGCTGAGGATGGCGAACGTCTGCATCGCCCGGATGAGGTACACCCTCCGGTGCAGCGTTACGATTTGCTGCTTCAGGGCCTGCCGGTGCTCTTTTTCATATTGAGAGGCCAGGTTTCGAATAAGGCTGGCAATGGCGAGGAAACGGTTGTTATATGCCAAAATCAATAGTGAGATGGCGGGAAAGAGCAGCGCGGGAGTAGTGAAGCTGATGTGCATAGTTGGAAATTAAAGTTATTATTAGTGCAAAAATATTTCCTTTTGAATGGTCTCAACATGAACCCTCTCACTTTCACGCACCGTTGTTACCTTTGCGCCTCAAAAAAACGGTTTCACAGTGCGGCGGTTCCATGGAACCGCAACACCGCAACACCGCAACACCGCAACAAATGTCCCAGCAAGCTGACCAATTCAAGAAGCTAACAGCCCACGCCAAAGAATACGGGTTTATTTATCAATCCTCTGAAATCTACGATGGCCTCAGCGCCGTGTACGATTACGGCCCCTATGGGTCTCTGTTGAAAAACAACATCAAGGAGTACTGGTGGAAGGCCATGGTGCAAATGCACGAAAACATCGTCGGTATAGACGCCGCCATTTTCATGCACCCCAAAACGTGGAAAGCCTCCGGCCATGTGGATGCCTTCAACGACCCCCTCATTGACAACAAAGACAGCAAACGCCGCTACCGCGCCGACCAACTCATCGAGGACGCCGCCGCCAAATTGCTGGAAAAAGCAGAAAAGGAAGTGGCCAAAGCCAAAAAGCGCTTTGGTGACAGTTTTGACGAAAAACTGTATCGCGAAACCAACCCCCGCGTGGCAGGCTATCTCGAACGCGCTGCCGACGTAACTCATCGCATGAACGCAGCCCTCGGTGCCGAAGATATGGAGGCTCTGAAAGCCCTTATCGAAGAACTGGGAATAGCCGACCCCGACACCGGCTCCAAAAACTGGACGGAAGTGCGCCAATTCAACCTCATGTTTTCCACCCAACTCGGCAATATTGCCGGCGAGGAAGGCAAGCTCTACCTCCGCCCCGAAACGGCGCAGGGCATCTTCGTCAACTTCCTCAACGTGAAAAACACCACCCGGCAGCGGCTGCCCTTCGGCATCGCCCAAATCGGTAAGGCCTTCCGCAATGAAATCGTGGCCCGGCAGTTCATCTTCCGCATGCGCGAATTCGAACAAATGGAAATGCAATTTTTCATAAAACCCGGCACCCAGCAGCAGTGGTTCGACTTTTGGAAAGCCGAGCGCCTGCGCTGGCACAAGGCCCTCGGCACTGCCCCCGAAAAACTGCGCTTCCACGACCACGAAAACCTCGCCCACTACGCCGACGCCGCCGTGGACATTGAATTTCAGTTTCCCTTCGGCTTCAAAGAACTGGAAGGCATTCACTCCCGTACCGACTTCGACCTCGCCAGCCATCAGGAGCTTTCAGGCAAAAAGCTGCAATATTTTGACCCGGAAACCAACGAGAATTACATCCCTTACGTCGTGGAAACTTCCATCGGCTGCGACCGCATGTTCCTGGCCCTGCTCAGCGACGCCCTCGTCGAAGAAGTAGTGAATGCCGGAAAAGGCACCACCCGCGACCTGCTGAAACTCCACCCGGCACTGGCCCCCGTCAAATGCGCCGTACTGCCGCTCAAACGCAACGAAGAAGCCCTCGTAAACAAGGCCAAAGACATCTTCAACCAGCTCAAGCTCTCCTTCCCCACCCAATACGACGACACCGGCAGCATCGGCAAACTCTACCGCCGGCAGGACGCCATCGGCACCCCCTACTGCATCACCGTGGACTTCGAGTCGCTCGACGACGACACCGTCACCCTCCGCGAACGCGACTCCATGACACAGGAACGCGTGCCCATCGCCAAAGTGGAGGACATCGTGCGCAAAAGGGTGGATATGCGGCAGTTGTTTGAGTGAGGCGCGGTTTTTAGTCCTCAGCGGATAGCTGGAATGAAGTTGGTCAATACCCCGGATTTTGCACAATGGCGGGGTTTTCATGAATAACCTGCCAGGGGATGGGGCAGTACTCGTTTTTGTCTTCGGTGAAAATAAGAAATGCCGGCGTTTTCTTTTCCCGTCAAAATTCTTCAACTTGCACGTTTGCCACATTTCAATGATTGCAGATGAAGGACACGCCCTGGAAAAAGTACCTCTTTTTTGTGCTGTTTTGCGCCGTGGTTTACGTGCCGTTGTTCCACCACCTCACCTGGGAACCTGTCCACAATTGGGACGAGTCGCTCTTTGCCATGAGGGCGGGGTACATGGCCGAGGAGGGGGCATACCTTCCCGACTATGGTCACTGGGTGGAGGGCGGTCCGATGCACCGGAACACAAAGCCGCCTTTCACTACCTGGATACAGGCGCTTTCCATGAAAATATTCGGCGTATCTGAGTTGGGACTTCGGCTGCCTGTGGCGCTCTCGGCACTCGCCACTGTGTTCCTTTTTCTTTGGTTTTTTAGAAAAAAAATTGGTGACATCCGCATCGGCTATTGTGCCGGGTTTGTGCTCGTGACTTCATTGGGATATTTACGGGCACATGCGGCTCGAACGGGTGACCAGGATGTGCCACTGGCGATGTACATGCTTGCAGGGGCTTTTGCATTTTACCAATACATTGAAGAAAAGGACGGAAAGAAAAGAAATAAGTGGCTCGTCATACTCACTTTCCTACTCATCATCTCTGCCCTCACGAAGTACGTTTTCGGGCTGCTGTTTTTGCCGGCGTTTTTCATTTATGCTATTTACAAAAAAGAGCTTTGGAACATCTTGAAAAGAGGGTCGACATGGCTTGCGGTGTTGCTATTTGCCGCAGCTGTTGGTGGATGGCTGGTTGTGATGGAACAGCGGATTCCCGGTTTTACAAGTCGCATGTTTTATTATGAAATGGTGGACCGTTACACCACCGTAATTGAAATGCATAATAGACCTTTCTTGTATTATTTCAACAACCTATGGAATGGCTATTTTATGCCTTGGATGTTTTTGTTGCCCATCCCTTTGGCTATGATTTTTTTTAAGGCATTTCGTGCCTACCGTGACATTATCCTTCTCCTTTTTTTGTGCGCTATTGGACTTCTACTAACCGTTTCATTTTCTAAAACCAAAACCACGCATTATGAAATAGTGGTTTACCCATTGCTGGCTTTCCTTTCGGGTATCGGACTCTTCCAGGTTTTGAAAGTTCTGGGCAAAATGGGGCGGGAAAAAGCTCACCAACCCGTGGCTATCGCGGCAGCTATTCTCATGGGATGGTTTTTCTTTGCAGCTCCTTCCTGGCGTGCGTTCAATAAAATCTACAAGCCCAAACTCACCCAAAACAAGTTGAAATACGGTTATCTTTTTCGAAGAATAGCCTCTCAGCGTCCCGGGCTGAAATCATTTTCCGTCGTTCATCCCTCATTTGATGGGCAACCCGCATTTTACGCCGGCCTTTTCAACAGGAAAAAGGGTTATCGGATTCGCATGGTCCATGGTGCCGAGGCTGTAAGTATTGGCGATACCATCATGGTGTGCGATAAAACCATCAGCCGGGCTTTATTCAAAAAATTCCGTCTCCAGGGTCTGGAAAGCTACGAGGAGTGTTTTGTGGCAAGAGTAGAAAGCAGGCTGGCAAACGGAGACTGAAGCCCCAGTCATTCAAGCTCGTAGTTGGGCTGCAGGTTGCTTTCTTCTTTGTAGAATTCAGTAATGATGCTCACTGCCTCTTCAGGAGTATCTACTATGTGGAACAAATTCAGATCCGCCTCATTGATGTTGTTCTGGCGTTTAAGCATCACTTTTTTTATCCAATCTACCAAGCCTTCCCAGAAATTACTGCCCACTAAAATGATAGGCATCTGGGTTATTCGGTGCGTCTGGACGAGGGTAAGTACCTCGAACAACTCATCCATCGTACCGAAGCCGCCGGGCAACACTATGAACGCTTGGGCATATTTCACAAACATGACTTTCCGGACAAAGAAATAACGGTACTCGATGTTTTTATCGGGGTCGATGTATTTGTTGAAGGTCTGTTCATGGGGTAAGTCAATATTTAAGCCCACCGAAACGCCACCATACAGGGAAGCGCCTTTATTGCCGGCCTCCATAATCCCTGGGCCGCCGCCAGTGATGACACCCCACCCTTCTTCGGTGAGCCGTCTGGCAATATCCACGGCGATTTTATAATAGGGGTTGTCGGACTGGGTGCGTGCAGAACCAAAAATAGAGACGCAAGGCCCTATTACATTCAGTCTCTCGAAGCCATCGACAAACTCTGAAATGACTTTGAACATAGTCCACGAGTTCTCTCCTTTCAGCTTGTTCCATTGTTTCATGGTCTGCCTGGATTCCGGCAGGCCGTTTTTCTTTTCACTCATATCGTTATTATTACAATAAATTTATACGCACTGTTCATCAGCTTTAATAGAATTCAAAGTGATTTGGGGACAGCTTAAAAAAGCCTGCCGGGTTATATTCCAGCAGGCTTTTGGCGATTTAAGGTGTTTTTAATGAAATAGCAAATATTAGAACGCTTTTCCAGCTTTGCAGTTGGGAATTCATCAGATTATTTATTCATAAATGTCAACGGGTATCCTCATTCTTACTTTTCCACGCCATTCATGTGGCCTTGAAAAGGTCCCACGTAACGCATCACATCCTCTTTGGAAATTTCCTTTCCACTCAGGATAATAAGGCGTTCCACGACGTTGCGCAATTCCCGGATGTTGCCGGTCCAGTGTATTTTCTGCAAAGCTGCAAGCGCTCCTTTTGAAATTTTCTTAGGTGCCGTGCCGTATTCGTCACATACCTGTTTTATAAAATGCTCAACAAGCATTGGAATATCATCGAGGCGCTCGTCGAGCGGTGGCACTTCAATGATAATGACTGCGAGGCGGTGGTACAAATCCTCCCTAAAGCGCTTCCCTTCGATTTCCAGCCGGAGGTTTTTATTGGTGGCAGCAATAACTCGCACATCCACCTTGATTTCTTTATCGCCACCCACGCGGGTGATTTTACTTTCCTGCAAAGCGCGCAAAACCTTGGCCTGGGCATCGAGACTCATGTCGCCAATTTCGTCGAGGAAAATGGTGCCGCCGTTGGCTTGCTCAAATTTTCCGATACGTTGTTTGTGAGCCGATGTAAAGGAGCCTTTCTCGTGCCCGAATAGCTCGCTCTCGATAAGTTCGGAGGGGATGGCAGCACAGTTAACTTCCACGATAGGTCCCTTGCTGCGATGGCTTTTTGCATGCACCCACCTGGCGACGAGTTCCTTTCCCGTTCCGTTTTTCCCCGTGATGAGAATCCGAGCCTCTGTAGGGGCCACGGTTTCGATGGTTTTCTTGATTTGCAGCATCGGCTCCGAATCGCCTATCATTTCCTGAGTCTTCGAGCTGGACACCTTCTGTTTGAGCACTTTTGCTTCCGTGATAAGGGAGGATTTATCCAAGGCATTTCGGATGGTGATGAGCAGCCTGTTCAGGTCCGGCGGCTTGGCAATAAAATCGAAGGCGCCTTTTTTGACCGCCTCAACAGCAGTATCGATATTGGCATGGCCGGAAATCATCACCACCGGGGTTTCCGGTGCCATAATTTGTATTCGCTCGAGGGTTTCCATGCCGTCCATTTTCGGCATCTTGATGTCCATAAGAACGACATCAAACTTTCCGGTCTTCAATTTAGAAAGACATTCATATCCGTCGCAAGCCTCATCTACACCAAATTTTTCAAATTGCAATATTTCTTTCAGCGTGCGCCGGATAGGGGATTCATCGTCTACGATCAATACATTCGCCATGAGCAGTTTAGTCTTTAATTTTCTATTATTTACGCATCTAAAATAATTCAATCAATGGGGCGCATTTCCTACGCCAAAGTTAGACAATTGGTTGCATACACATTTCTTTTTATGTGTTTCTATTGACCAATAAATGGCTTTCGTTGCATTTGATAACGATATATGCAACGGCAATTAAAATGTAGGTTTTCTTTTAAAAGAGAAGAGACGACGGGAAGGACAAATGAGAATGCAAAGGTAATCACTTTATTCTAAAAAAGCACGTTGTAAGCGATTTAAATATTTATAAAAATAAAAATCGTCTAAATCCAATCCACCAGTTCTCAATCTTATACCCATCTTTTGATGGAGTGAATGCCGGGAGCCTGGCAATCATATTGCGCTCAATTTGCGTCTATCACATCTCCCGACCCGGAGATGGTGACATTCAAAATCGGATTTCCTTTGTAATAAACGTTCCCGCTACCTGAAATGCTCACATCAAGCACATCCAACACATGAACGGCAGCATCACCAGAGCCGCTGATGTTGATATCGGCCTTACCTGCGATAAGGCCGAAGGCTTTCAGGTCGCCGGATCCGCTGATTCCGAAATCGAGAAATTCGGCGTCGCCTTCTAATTCTACCTCGCCAGATCCGCTGATTTTCCCGTCTATTGTTTCGGAGTACAACCCCAGGCACATTTTTCCAGAACCGGAAATTCGGAGCACGATGTCTTCGGTATCGAAAAACGTTTCACCTGTAATCTCCCCTGATCCGGAAATGGACAACAGGTCTATGACGGGCATGGTGATGTAGATTTCCAAATCGTAGTTTTTCACGCATTGGCTGAAACCTATGGTCCAGGTATCATTCTGCACGTTTAGCTGGAGCCTTTCGATGATATTCTCCTCGCCACGGGCCATCACCTCGAAGTTGTCGCCCTGGGTGATGAAGACCCGGGCATCGGCCTCCAGCCTCACACCCGTAAAATTTGGCAGGTCGAGCGCCACGTCCACCACCGGGCCGGTGCCGCTCTCACAATTCCAGTAGGGGCCATCTCCATCGACGATGCAACCCGGGTGGGCCAATAAAACGAGCGCGAATGAGAGTAAAAAAAGAAATGGATTTTTCATGGCTTTAGATTTTATGTGAGGCCCCATGAGGGGTAATTTTCTTAAATTGAAAAGCTTTCGGGCATTCATCTATGCAGTAGGCCGAAAACCAAAAGTGTTAATTTGGTACTCGCAAGGATTGCGTCAATCCCTCCACCGGTCGTAATGATGGCGGCCAAATCCGCCGATTCGAAAGGTGAGTGAGCCGGTCATCCCTTCGAATTTGTTGGTATCGAAATTGGGCGCATCTGCCAAGCCGTTCATGAAGCGGTATCCCACGGTACCTACCAGCCGGAACCAGCTGAATACGTTCAATTCGACGCCCGCCTCTGGAGTTACGGCGAAGAAAGCATCCTCGTAGCGGGGAGCATTGTCGAAGTCGATATTTACGGCGCCCCACCCGGCTTTCACGCTCGTAAACATGTGCAGCGCATATTGTTGAGGAAACACATAGCCGAGCCAAAGACCGCCATGTCCCAGTTCCAATTGATTGAAACCGCCGTCGAGCAAGTTGTCATAATCGACAATGCCCAAGCCGTATGCGCCGATGAAAAAGTCACCTGCGATAAAGCCAAGACCTCCACCAACACCAGTGGTAAGGTCGGCGTCGAAATCGCTATATTCGACGATGGGAGCTACGAAGAACCCACCTCGGTGGCTGCGGCTAAAAAGCGTTTCATCGCGATTGTCGTAGCGTTGGGCCGAGACTTCGAAGGCCAGCATAGCCAACCAAGCGATACAAATAAATTTTTTCATTGTCAGTTGATTTGTTCCCCCGTTGCAGGGGTAAGAAATTGTTTGATGAAATAGATGAATACTCCCCTTTTTCCACAGGTGTAAAACCTGCCGAAAGTCCGTGCAAGAGCATTAAATGGTATTAAATGTGGCGGTGGTCTTTGAGGTTTTGGCCTCAGTCATCCCAGTTCCAGTCGTTGCCAAAGCCTCCGAAGCGG
>CAZPHZ010000143.1:0-8290 GCA_964586035.1 uncultured Saprospiraceae bacterium | reverse complement strand
GGACTGTTAAGTTCTCCCAGATACTGGCTCCAGAGGAGCCAAATATCGGTAGCTTTGTTGACAAAGATGTTATTCAGCTCCAGCGGAGCGAAATATCTTCCGTGGAAAAAAAGATTTTCATTATTTATATTCCGCTCCGCTGGAGCTACAAATTTTTTAGCAACATACTGCTACCAATATTCCACCCCTCTGGGGCTTTGAAAAAAGAACTTAACAGCCCTGGGGGCATTGGGGGAGAATGACAGTTAGCGGGTATGCGGCCAACCCAAACGATTTCACATAAGTACCAGGACAAATTTTTCAAGTGAAAGCGAGAAAATAATCCCTTTACCGTCAGATAGTTATAGCTCGAAAAATGGGGGTTTATTTTTGTCCGATTACTTAGAGCCAAAATATTTGACAATAAATGGGGCAAATGGCGGGTAAAGACGAATGCAAATCATAAATTGGCCGTCAAAGAACCCCGCCACCTCCGGGGTTTTTGGCAATCGAAACTATTGCACCGCAAAAAAAAAAGACACCATGAGTACCCGCAGATCTTTTCTTCGCAAATCGGCCCTCGCAACTTTCGCTGCCGCCACCCTCCCCTCTCTCGTCAGCGCCGCAAATGAAATACCTGACGGCAGCAAAGGCCCCGGCAACGGCGCCACCATCTTGTTTCAGGGCGACAGCATCACCGACGCCGGCCGCAACCGCGGACAATATTACGCCAACGACGCCGGCGGTATGGGTGGGGGTTATGTGCGCCACATCGTGACCCATCTTTTGGGAAGTATGCCCGACAAGAACTACCGGTTTTACAACCGCGGCATCAGCGGCCACAAAGTTTTTCAACTGGCCAACCGCTGGGACGACGACTGCCTCCAACTCCGCCCCGACGTGCTCAGCATTCTCATCGGCGTGAACGACTTTTGGCACACGTTGGACCTCGGCTACAAAGGCACCGCAAAAACTTACGAAACGGACTTCCGCCGCCTGCTGGAACGCACGAAAAAAGCATTGCCGGACGTGAAACTCATCATCGGCGAGCCCTTTGCCGTGGCAGGTGGCAGAGCCATCGACTCACGATGGGAAACCTTCGCCCCCTATCGCCCGGCGGCCCGGCAAATTGCCACCGATTTCGGGGCTGTCTTCCTCCCCTTTCAGCGCATTTTCGATGAAGCGCTCAAACTGGCACCTTCGGAGTATTGGACTCCCGACGGCGTGCATCCCTCGATGGCCGGCTCGTACCTGATGGCACAGGCATGGCTGGAGGGATGGAAAAAAATTTAGGGCAGGCAGAACGCGAAAAAAGCCCGCCGGCGAAGTAGTACCGGCAGGCTTCCAAAATTTTGGAACAAAATACTTTATCTAAAAGAAGGAAAACCAGTTTTTACATCACCAGCATTTTCCGGGTCACCGTCACACCGTTGAACTGCAGGCGGTAGAAATAGGTGCCGCTGGGCAAACTGCCGCGGCTGAACTGCACTTCTTGCGGCCCTTCCGGGTAGCTGCCTTCGGCAATGTTGCGCAGATAGCGGCCCTGCCCGTCGAGCAGGTCGATGACCACGTGCGCCGCTCCGGGCGCAGTGAAAGTGATGGTGGTGCCCGAAATAATTGGATTGGGATAATTGGCCACCTCGAACGCATCGGGATACACCTGCCGCGTGGGCGTGACGCCTTTGAAAATGGGCAGAATGTCGAAACTATCGAAGAGAATACTATCCCAGTTTTCGATGCCGAACCAGTCCTGCAACACGCTGGCATACACCGAGCGATAGTCGTGCTGCATTGGCACGTCGGCCGATTCGGGGATGATGGCCGGGATGGTGGCATTTTCACCGATGATGCCGGGGTTCACCCCTTCGCCAAAGACAAACAGGGGGGCCGCTGCGCCGTGGTCGGTGCCGAGGCTGCCGTTGGAGGCAATGGTGCGGCCGAATTCCGAAAACGTCATGCCGCACACTTTGGAGGCCATACCCATAAGGGTGATGTCGTCCTGAAAAGCGCAAACGGCTTCCGAAATCTGGTGGAGCAACTGTGCGTGGTTGCCCGTGTCGGTGCTGCCGGGGTCGCTCACCTGCTCGCTGTGGGTGTCGAAGCCGGCGATAGACACCACGTACACCGGGGTTTGGAGGCCTCCGCCAATGAGCCGGGCCACCACTTTCAATTGATCGGCTAAGGGGTTCTCATAGTCCACCGGGTATTTCGACGAAAGGGTCTGGCTGCTCTCCGCTGCATTTTTTATCACTTCGTAATACTGCTGCGATTGTTGCATCACGAGGCGGATGTAAGCCAATTCGTCGCCATAGGGCGTGGCCGGCGTGGGCTCCGTGACGTCATTGACAAATTCATAAAAAGAGTCCGGGTCGCTGATGGACATGCCCATCGGGAAGGCCGAACCCATAAAGGCGATGGGCGTGATGGAACCGATTTGGATGGCCAGCGGGTCGGGTGCGTCGGCATTGGGATAACCATCGGGGAAGCCGGGATACTCGCCCTCCAGCATGCGGCCGAGCCAGCCGGTTTCGAGGTGTTGGTCGCTGCCGGAAGCCGTCTGCCAGATGTCCATCGAGCGAAAATGGGAATAGTCCTGATTTGGATAGCCCACATTCTGGACGATGGAGACGAGGCCATCGTTGAACAAGTTCTGCAACTCCATCATGGCGGGGTGCAGGCCGGTGGCATCGGTGCCGTCGAGGGCGAGTACCTTGTTTTCGGGGATGAGCAGGGTGCTGCGGTGGTTGGCCAGGGTGCCGTACTGGTCGAGCGGGATGAGGGTGTTGAGGCCGTCGTTACCGCCGTTGAGTTCGATGAAAACCATCACCCGGTCGTTGAGTTGGGCGGCAGCCCCCAAAGCGCTGAAAAAGGAATTGCGCGCCATCGGGTTGACGGAAAACCCATTTAAAGCTAACGGTGCCATCGCCGTGGTCAGGCCCGCCGTGCGGAGAAATTTTCTTCTTTTCATTTTTATGAAATTTGACACGCGCCAAGCGGCGCATGTGATTTAAGCTAATTGATATTCCGGCAAATTCATCACGTATTTGTGGAGCAGGGTGAGGCGGATGTTGACCACCTGGAACGCCATGGGATCGCCGGGGTTGTTGATGTAATCGAACCATGCCACCGTCCAGTAACTGTCGTTGGGCAGGCCCGACAATAGCACCGTTTTGAGCAGTGCCTTCGACTCTTCGGAAATCGGTTGCGGCAGCAACAAACTGGTTACATCGTCGATGAGCGCCGTGGGGTCTTGCGGGTTATCGAACTGGCTGGCAAAAGCGATGTGGTCGATTTTGAGCTGGTCGTTGTCCGATTCCAGGTAGTACGTCGAAAGAATATCTGTGTAAAAATTGCGGTTGCGGGCGGTGTCGCCATTTATCCACAAACGGTAGTACTGCGGCGACTGCCGGAAGGCCTGCCAACCTGCCACGTTGGGTGGGTCGCCGGGCACCATTTGCAAAATGTTGTGGAAATAGTTCAGGGTGTATTTCAACACAAATTCGTCCCAGAGGGTGCTGCCGGAGATGCTGAGGTTGAAGCTGCGCAACGTGCCCACGACGATGTCCACCGGCGTTTTGATGAAACAGCCCTTGTTCACGGCATCGTAAAAATGCTCGCTCTTGAGCAGGGTTTCCATCACGGGTTTTATCTCGTAATTGCTGTTGCGGAAAAGCTCGGCCAGCGGCTCGATGACGTTTTGCTCCACCGTGTCGTCGATGATGTAATAAATGAACCATCGGTAAAGCTTGCGGCAGATGAACTTCGAGACCTCTTCTTTGGCAAAAATCATATCGAGCAGGGCATCCAGTTCGGCCTCGCCGCCGGTGCTGCCCTGAATGACGGTGTTGTTGTAAAATGCGGAAAACTGCTTGTCGCCCGTGTCGTGCTCGATGGGGTAAAAGAAAGTCTCATTGGGCAGCGGGTTGATGCGCCAGCCGGTGAGTACGCGGGCAGCCTCCACCACATCGTCTTCGGTGTACTGATTGGGGGAGTCTTTGCCCACGGTGAATAGTTCCTGCAATTCGCGGGCGTAATTTTCGTCGGGGGCGTCTTTGCTGTTGAGCACGCCGTTGAGGAAATAGAGCATCATGGGGTCAAGGGTGACGGTTTTCACCAGCTCTTTGAAATTGCCGAGGGCGTTGGCGCGCAACTTCACGTTGTGCTGATAGTTGGTTTTTCCATAAAAAACCGCTGCAGTTTTGGTGGCAAAATGGTTGTGCCAAAAGAGGGTCATCTTTTCGCGAATACCGGCCTCTTCGTTGAGCATGAGGTTGACCCACCACGCCCGGTAGCTTTCGATGCGATAGCCCTCGGCCTCCACATCGTAATCGGCATTTACCCACACTTCACCGGGAGCTACCACGGGGTCGGTATAGTCGGCGTTGTTATAGTCGTTCACCGGGGGTGGGGGCGCGTCAGCGGGCACATTTAATACATAGTCCACGGCGTCGCTCATGGTCATGGTGAGCAGCAGGCCGAGGTCCGCATTTTTCAGTCCAAACCCCGTGCGGCGCAAAAGATGGGCGGCCTGTTGGTAGTCCCATGGGCCGGTGTAGGGGTCCAGCCCGCCGTTGATGACGACGGTGGTGGCAGGGGCCGGCACAGCCGGCAATTCCCTGATTTCATGGAGGGGCAACAGGTATTTTCCCTCGCCGAACTTGGTGTCCGTTACGTGCCGGGGTGCTGGTTTTCCGAGTCTTTTGAAAAACGACCGGCGGTCAAGTGTTGAAACTGTCATATTGGAAAGGTTTGAAGATTTTCAAGTGATTTGGCGTTCCGGGATGTGGTAAAAATAGGTGTGATAGTTTGATCAGGTTCGACCAGGAAACGACAATTGCAGAAAAAACCCTACCCACATCGCCGGAAATAGTCGCGTCGGGCGGGGTTTGTCTTGTGCCAGTGTGGTGATCATACTTTCCGTTGTACCTTTGCTCCATGGATCCACTCCCGCAAAAGGACGTCTGTTCGGAGTCCGTCTTTCAGGCATTATTTTTTGCTCATGCCCGGCATGTACGCAATTTCCTCTTTTACAAAGGAGCTGCCACAGAAGAGGCCGAAGACCTCACACAGGAGGCTTTTCTGCGCATGTGGCGCGAATGCAGCAAGGTGCCTTTTGAAAAAGCGAAGGCCTTTTTATTTACCGTGGCCTCCAATCTTTTTCTCGATGCGAAAAAACACGAAAAAGTGGCCCTGCGCTTTCAGCGACAGCAGCCGGGAGATAGTGCAGAAGGCGAAAACCCCCATTTTTTATTGGAAACACAAGAGTTGCAGCAACGCCTCGAAACGGCCATCTCGCAACTGCCCGAAAAACAGCGCGAAGTTTTTCTGATGAACCGCATGGACAAAATGACCTATGCCGAAATTGCCGGCTACCTCGGTCTCAGTGTGAAAGCCGTGGAAAAACGCATGCATCTGGCCCTGCTCGGACTGCGGCAGATCTTGAAAGGAATTTGAAGCGGCAGTAGGGTTTTGCCACCCCGAATCGTTATTAAAATGTTAACCACACACAGCTAATTTCAATCACATGGAAAATCCGTTTCAGGACGACACATTTTTGGCGCGGTGGCTCGCCGGCGAGCTCACTCCCGAAGAGCAGGAATCCTTCCTGCAACGGAAAGACTATGGTGATTTTTCCGAAATCATCGAAGAACTGAAAAAAATGCAGCCTCCCGGTTTTTCCGAAGAGCACCTCTGGCAAAAGCTCCGGGAAAAACTGGCAGCCGGGAAACAGGAACCAGCCTCTGGTCCGCAGTCTTCAGTCCGCAGTCCGCAACCGGAAAACAGAAAGCAGAAACCTCTCTTTCGCCGCATGACTCCGTGGAAGTACGTGGCCGGCATCGCCGCCACGGTGGCACTCGTTCTGGCAGCTCTTTGGTGGTTGCGCAGTGATGAATTTCCCATCGAAGAATCCGTGGCCACAAAGGCCGGCGAAAAGAAAAAAGTAGAATTGCCCGACGGTTCTACCGTCACCCTGAACGCGCTCAGCTCGCTGGGATACTCCACCGAAAAATGGAAATCGAAACGATACGTCGTGCTCGACGGAGAGGGGTATTTTCAGGCAAAAAAAGGCCGCCGCTTCACCGTACACACCCGGCAGGGCGACGTGCGGGTTGTGGGCACTATATTTAACGTGTATGCACGCGGTGAAGAGTTGGAGGTAAAATGCACCCAGGGCAAGGTGCAAGTCATCAACCCCGAAGGCACGGAGCGCGTGTTGATCAAAAAAGGCGAGCAGGTGACGGTGCTCAACGGCCACATGCTAAAACGCCGGCGGCTGGCATTTTACCCCTCGTGGTATAAAGGCGAGAGCACTTTTCGCGAAGCGCCGTTGCAAAAAGTGCTCGATGAAATGGGCCGGCAATACGGCCTCGTCGTGCTGGCCGACAGCATCGGCAGAAGGAGCTTTTCCGGCAAATTCGTGCATGAAGATTTGAAAAAAGCCCTCAAAATGGTGTGCAGCCCCATGCGGTTGGATTATACGCTGACCGGAGACACATTGCGCATCGCACCCCGCTAAATCTTGGTTCTTCCACCCATCCTGCTTAATTTTTCCCGTATTTCTCAAAAACTCATCCATGGCTGAACTGATGCGCAGGGAAATAATCTGTCTTTTTTTCGCAGCAACGAGTTGTTTGCCTTTGGCAGCTCAAGGCCCGGCAATGCTCAGCGGCCAGTTCGAGCAGGTGCCTCTTAGCCAGGTATTTCAACAACTCGAGCAACAATACGGCCTGTCTTTTTCCTTCGACGACGAGGTCGTGGAGGGTATCTCCATTAATGTGCACTTTAGCAACCTGGCTCTTTCTGTAGCCATGCAACGGTTGTTCGACAATACGGGCCTGGAGTATGAAATCCTCGACAACCGCTATATTTTGGTGAAAAAAAGCACCGAAAAAAAGGCCCCCTCCCCTACCCCGCCTCCACCACCGCTACTCACTCTGTGCGGAAAAGTTTTCGACGCAGAAAGCGGCGAAGCGTTGCCCGGTGCCGTGGCCTACGTACCCGGCACTCCGCACGGTACGACCACCGGCGAGAATGGAAATTTTTCACTCAAAGGATATTTTGAAAATGACGACACCCTGGTCGTCAGTTTTCTGGGATATGAACACCTCAGCGTACCCGCCGCCGGCCTGATTGACGAACCCTGTGCCGATTACCGCCTCAAATTCGCCGCGACGGAAATGCCCGGTGTGGTGATCCGCGATTTTGCCGTGGACATGGTGCGCCTCGGCGACCAGGGCGATTTTTCATTTAAAAAAGAAAAAATACCCACCCTCCCCGGCTGGGGCGAACCAGACGTGTTGCGCATGCTCCAGCTTATGCCCGGCATCGGCAGCGCCGACGAAACCGCCTCCAACCTCAACGTGCGCGGCGGCACCCCCGATCAAAACCTCGTGCTCTGGGAAGGCATTCCCATTTATCACACCGGCCACTTTTTCGGCCTCTACGACGCCTTCAATCCCTTTGTGGTGCAGAGTGTGGATGTGTGGCGCGGCAATTTCGGCGCCGAATACGGCGGCCGCAATTCCGCCGTCATCGACATCAGGGGCAAACCCGATTACGGCAGCGAGGCTCGTTGGGGCGCGGGCATGAACCTGCTCAGCGTGAATGCCTGGTGGGAGAAGCCCATCAAAAAAGACCGCATGTCGTTGTTGATGGCTTTCCGGCGTTCCTATACCGACCTCATTCAAAGCACCACTTACCAAAACCTGTTCAACCAGATTTTTCAAAACGGCCGCGTGGCCCTACAGGAGCAATACCAGCAAAAGAGCAAATTCGTGACCTGGAACCCCGCTTTCCGGTACGGCGATTTCAACATAAAATTGCGATGGATGGGCAAACGCGGCAGCGAAAACGCCGTGAGCCTTTACTCCGGCGCTGACCAACTCGACTATTTGTTTTCGTTTGACGACAGCACCAATTTCGCCGGTACCGGCGACCATATCTCCGCCAGCAATAGCGGTCTCAGCTGGCAGCACCAGGCAAAGTGGTCCGATGAATTCAGGGTGGATTACAAGATTTCTATCAGCACCTACCAGAATAACTACCGGTTTTTGTGGAGCGACCAGCGCGAACGCCCCTTCGTATATCGCTGGAGCACAGACAACAAAATGACCGACATTTCGGCCCGGTTCCATCATGAGTGGCAGGTGAGCAAACGCCACAAGATGTCGTTTGGCTACCAGTTGACCTTGCAAGAGGCAAGCCTCATTTACCGCGACACAAATGCCGTGCTGATGCAGGGCAACATCCAAATAAACGATACCGCACGCAGCGACCTGCATACTTTTTACGGGGAGTTTGCCTACCAGCC
>CAZPHZ010000142.1:0-8296 GCA_964586035.1 uncultured Saprospiraceae bacterium | reverse complement strand
GAGAAGACGGCTCGGTAGCTTTGGAGAAACTCAAGGAGAGTAATTACGACCTTGTTCTTATGGACATCCAAATGCCCGTGATGGATGGTTTGGAGGCGTCCCGTGAAATCCGCAAAACGAGCGATATTCCCATTATTGCCCTCACGGCAAATGCCTCTGTTAAAGAGCAGGACAAATGCTTTGAACTGGGTATGAACGATTATTTAGCGAAGCCATTCAAACCGGAAGCTCTCTACGCCAAAATCATGAACATCATGTCGTTGGTGCTGAACTGATTCCAGTTTTTTCACGATAAATTTCACCTGATAAATAAAGAAATATTTTCTGAAGACTTGCACAATTGTTTGAAAGTATGATACCTTTGCGCTCGCCTTCAAAAAAAGGTATGTTCTTTTTTCTGGTTTGAATAATTTTTGAGCCAATCCATGCCTCCTTAGCTCAGTTGGTTAGAGCGACGGACTGTTAATCCGTAGGTCCAAGGTTCAAGTCCTTGAGGGGGCGCAAAAAGCCTCGCAGAGATGCGGGGCTTTTGTATTTTACTTTACCCCTTTTCTTATTAGACTTTTGACATAAGACGTTAGGCAATAAAGGTTATTAGGAATTCGGTATTAGTTATTGAATGAAACTGACAACCAATAACTTATGGGCTGATAATCACTTTCCTGATTATGTTTAATAGACTTTTATCATTCAGTGCATCAAAACGAAAAAACTGAGCTGTTGATAATGAACGTTTTATGAGTTTTCTTTTTTTAAGTCTAAAGTCTAAAGTCTTTTGTCTAATATCAAAAGTCCCTTTTCTTACTTTCGCGGCATATTCTTCCAGAGAATGGCCAATGCCATTCAGCCATATAACCATTCAACCATTACCACATGAGTCTTCTTACCGTAGGAACTGTCGCTTTTGATGACATCGAAACCCCATTTGGCAAAGCCGGGCGCATCGCCGGTGGTGCTGCCATGTACATCTCTCTTGCTGCTTCCTATTTTGTAAAACCCATTCATCTTGTTTCCGTCATTGGCGATGATTTCCCGCAGCTGGAACTGGATTACATGACGTCGAAAGGCATTGACTTAAAAGGCTTACAGGTAAAAGAAGGCGAGAAATCATTTTTCTGGGCCGGTAAGTACCACCAGGACATGAACAACAGGGATACCCTCGATACACAACTCAACGTCTTGGCTGAATTCGACCCTGTGCTGCCCGAAGACTCGAAAAATAGTGATTTTGTCATGTTGGGCAATCTCACACCCGCTGTGCAAATGCGGGTGATAGAGCAGTTGGAAACACCCCCGCGCCTCATCGCAATGGACACCATGAACTATTGGATGAATACGGCGATGGACAGCCTGATGGAAGTACTGAAAAAAGTGGATTGCCTGGTCATCAACGATGAGGAGGCCCGTCAGCTCAGTGGCGAACATTCTTTGGTCAAAGCGGCAGAAAAAATACTTGACCTCGGCCCGCGGTTTCTCGTTATTAAAAAAGGAGAGCACGGAGCGTTGTTGTTTTACGAAGGCAAAATTTTCTTTGCCCCGGCCCTGCCGCTTGCCGAGGTCTTCGACCCTACCGGAGCCGGCGATACATTTGCCGGAGGCTTCACCGGCTATCTCGCCCATTCGGGCGACCTTTCTTTTGAAAATATGAAACGCGCCGTGATTTTCGGCTCTGCCATGGCTTCGTTTTGTGTGGAGAAATTCGGCAACCAGCGTCTTAAAGGCCTCACGGTGTCCGACATAAAAAACCGGGTTGCCAAATTCGTGGACCTCGTCAATTTCGACGCGAAGTTGTAACTCCGCAACGCCGCCCTCACTCCTTATTCGCCAATTGCCCGCAGGCTGCGTCGATGTCTTTGCCGCGGCTTCTTCTCACCGTAATCATCACATCTCTTTCCCGAAGATACCGGGCAAAATTATTGATGGTATCTTCCGAAGATTTGCGAAAAGAGGCACCCTCGATAGGGTTGTATTCAATGATATTAACCATGACGGGGAAGCGGCGGCACAGAGCCGCGAGGTGGGCTGCATCTTCACGGCTATCGTTAAACCCCTGAAAGGCGATGTATTCGTAGCTGATACGATTGCGGGTTTTTCTATAAAAATATTCGATGGCGTCCATCAGGACAGCAAGGTTGTTTTGCTCATTGATGGGCATGATTTCTTCGCGCTTGGCATCCGTGGCTGCGTGCAGCGATAAGGCGAGGTTAAACCTCACTTTATCATCGGCGAGCCGCCGGATGATTTTGGCGATACCGGCAGTGCTCACCGTAATACGCCTGGGTGACATGGCGAGTCCATCGGTGGCGGTGATGCGTTCGATGCTACCCATGACGTTATTATAAGCCAGCAATGGCTCTCCCATCCCCATAAAAACGATGTTGGAAAGAGGGTTCCCAAAGGTGTTGAGCGATTGCCGGTTGACGAGCAGCACCTGGTCAAATATTTCTGCGGCATCGAGGTTGCGTACCCTTTTCATGCGCCCGGTGGCGCAAAACTTGCACGCCAGACTGCACCCTACCTGGCTCGAGACACATACTGTGAAGCGCTTTTCTTCAGGTACGGGAATCAACACCGATTCGATGAGGTGGCCATCATGGAGCCGAAACCGGCTTTTGATGGTGCCATCGGCGCTGTGTTGCACCTTATCTTCCAGAATGGCATTTATTGCAAAACGCTCCTGAAGGGTCTTTCGAAATGGTTTTGACAAATTGCTCATTTCTTCGAAAGAGTGAGCGCCCTTTTGCCACAGCCACTCCCAAATTTGTTTCGCGCGAAATTTGGACTCCTCCATGTTGAGAATGAGCTGCTCCAATTCGGGAAGTGTCAGGCTTCTTATATCTGTTTTTGATGGAACGGATTCCATGGCTGCTATTTGATGGTGAAAAAAAACGGTGCCAATGGCGAGGGGCCAACAGCCAAAAAAGAAGGCAAGCAGCTACATCGCACCTGCTCAACCTCCTACCCTTGCTGCATTTCTGCCCTGGGGGAGTTGAGAGGGAGCTGGTCGTGTAGTGCTCGCCAAGTGCAAAGCTAAAAAAACTACCAGAGTTTGGGAACGTCATGCGGCGATAGTTTGCGGATAAATTTTCTTTTGCTTTCTGGGTATCAAACTCTATTTTTCTGGCATATTTCCCCAAAACTTCGTTTACATTTGCCGGGTAGGCAATTCATTTTATCGCTTCAGTCCGTCTAAGTGTTTTAGTGCTGAGGTGCTTAAGACTGCTGGAGCGCCTCCGGATCAAGCTTTGAATACCTACTTTTGATTGAACCTTTTTAAAGCATGGTTCGTATTTATTTTGCTAATACCTTCAATTTCTAATTTCTTGTTATGAATATTTTTGTTGCTAAATTGGATTTAAGAACAGAAAGCGGAGATCTTCAAACAGCCTTCGAGCAGTTTGGTGAAGTTTCTTCGTCCAAAGTTATTATGGACAAATTTACCGGAAAGTCCAAAGGATTTGGTTTTGTAGAAATGCCTAACTCAGATGAAGCTTTAAAGGCAATAGAGGCCCTCAACAATAGCGAAATGGCAGGCAGTACTATTCTTGTCAAAGAAGCGGAAGACCGCAGAAATGACCGCCGTGGAGGTGGTTATGATAGAAACAGAGGAGGCGGCTACAACCGCGGTGGAAGTTACGATAGAGGCGGCTACAACCGTGGCGGGGGAGGGTAACACAGACACAGGGGCGGCAGCTATGACCGGGGCGACAGGAATGACCGGGGTGGCCGTGACGATAGAGATGGTGAGAGTGGCCATAAAAGAGGAAGACAGCATAGTGCCTACGATGATTTCTATTGACGAATAACCTTAGTTTCAAAAGTAAAAACGGCTCGCAATCAAGTGATTGCGAGCCGTTTTTACTTTTGAAACTTTCCCATTGCTCAGCCTAGCGCTTGACAAATTTGGTAGTCCATACCGTTTCGCCTGACCGGAAGCTTATAAGATAAATCCCTGTAGTCAAATCGCCGGTATAGATTTTAGTGCCGGGGTTATTGAGCCACTTCAGGCGCTGACCCAAGGCATTGGTGATACTCACAGCGTCGATTTTTACGCCCGCTGTTACGAATATCTGGTCACCCACAGGATTGGGGAACAGACGGATTTTTTCACCCAGTGCCTCCTCTTTTGTGCCGTTGAGAAGGATGAGGTCTTCGTGGTAACGCGGTATTATCTGGTACCCCGTATTGCAAAAACCATCGGGGTCATATTGGCCACCAATGCCAATGGCGTGAAAATTTCCCGTTGGAGGGGGCATGCTAAAGATATCCACATCGTTGTCGATGCGCATCTGGTAGGTGGTGGTGCCGTTGGTCACGTCCACCGTGAAGCCACTTCCGGTGCCAGTCCATTGGGATGGATCTACGATGGAAAGATTGTTAATGCGCAGCATCTCCGATTCAAAACTTTCATCGAGGAAAGTGGTCAAAACCGGAGTGACGAGTGGGTTGCCTGCCGAAACCATCCAAAGCGTGTCAGGTGCTATTTGCGTCAGGCAATTAAATTGGGAGATAGAGCCCTGGATGATTACCTCGTCGCCTTCCGTCACGGTGTACCCGAAATCGTTGCTGCTAAAAAGGCTAATCCCCCCTGTTTGGTCAATTACGTAAAACTGAATATTGTCGTTCCCCTGGAAATCTATTCCGTGTACGATGCCTTGAATCTGGCAGGATACGCCTGCCGAGTCGGGTTGGCCGTCCGCATCGATGGTGGTTACCGTGGCAATGTCGTACGCCGGATAGCTGACCGGGCAGACCACCGTCACGGTTACTGTTGCAGCATCGCAGCCTTCGGCATCGCAAATTTCGTAAGTAAAAACATCTGTACCGCAAAAGTCTTGGTTGGGGGTGTAAGTGATATCGGAGAGGCCGTTGGCTGTAGCCGTGCCGTTTGCCGGTTGTACCGTGACCGTCATCGAGGTAAGTGCATTTGGCAAAATGTCGTTTAATAAAATGCCGATGACAACTGGAGTGTTTATATCGGTGTCAATAATGTCGTCATTGGCGATGGCTTGCTGCGGCGGCACCACAGAATATGAACAAATGGGGAACGGAACCGGTGCGCTGTTGTTGTTGGGCACATTATCGAAGGCATTGATGCCGCTGAAGGTCCAGTTGCTTAGTACGAAATTGCTTCCATCGGGTCCAGTGCCGCTTTTCCGGTAGGCCCAGCCGTCGGTGTATTCCCATGGCTGGCCGGTGCCGTCCACATTAATTTCTCCGAAAACATCGGTGACGATGTTGTTTTCATAAAGCTCGATGGCATCGTCGCCGTTGATGTTGGCTGCATCACCTGTGGTTGTTGGAAAAAATCCGAAAAAATCCATGAACTTCGTGCTGTCATTAGTTACGTAAATACAGTCGCCGGCAGTGACGGAGATGGCCGGCAATGCTGTTTCCACACCCGATGAACCTGTTCCGTTGTTGGCGGAACCAACTCCGAAAATGCTAAGGTCGGGAATGTCTTCGATAGCCTTCATTTCAATGCCCTTGGCCCAAGTGCCACCCGATTCCACCTGCGTGTCGAATACGCCGGTGATGAGGAGTGCTCCGGTGGTGGGGGTGTCATTGTCCACGATATTTATTGTAAATGTTTCGTTTCCGGGTGCCACAATTGCACCGTTCGAGGGATTTGTCAATTCAAGGATGATGGTTTCTACAGACTCAATGTCTGAATCGTCGATGATAGTGGTAGGGAAACTGATGGTATCAGCGACCGCACCGACGGGGAAAGTCAAAGTCATTGGAGCTGCCGAGGCATAGTCCGTCCCTGATGTCGCCGTGGAAGCTGCATTTATTATCACTGTAACTTCCGTAGCGTTGGCATCTCCGTTAGAAAGCGTGATGTAGCCGAGCACGTTTCCGGCATCTTCGGCTACGGTAAATTCATTGCTGAGGAATCCGACAATAGGGCCTCCCGGGCAGGCGGAATCTTCGCCGGGATTGGCCAGAACTTCCGTGCCGCTCACCACAAGCCCCGTCGGGGTGATGGCTGCCTCCCAATTGGCGGGGTCGTTGTTGCCGGAGTCATAATCGCAAAGCACGAGCGAGGGGCCGTGACCATCGGGAGTGGTGGGCCAGCCGTTGGCATCGTCGTAAGCCACGGAATCCACAAATGTGCCGGTGTTATCCACTAATTCGATGGTTTCGCCGCCGTTGTTCAGACCACCTGACCATTCGTAGGCTGTTGCGCCGAAGGCGGTCTCGAAAGCTGCCGAGTCAATGGCCACGAGTGCGAAATCGCCAGGGTCCAATAGATGTGCAGGAAACGTGAAAGAAACGCCTTGAACGAAAGACCATCCTGCGAGGTCCACCGTCGAACTGCCATTGTTGTATATTTCAATGAATTCGTAATCATCGGTACCGGGGTTGTTGTACATGATTTCTGAAATGACGACCCCTCCTTCTGACGCGGGTAATACAGTGATGGTTCCCGTCATGCCCGAGCTGACGTGGACATCGCACTGATAGTCGTACATCCCAGGTAATGTGAACACATGAGAAAAAGTCCAGGGGGCACTGGCCGGCTGGCCGCTAAAAAAACCTTCGGGATTGGCGGGGGAGGCAGGAAAAGCACCAATGACGTGGTGGAAGACGCCTTCCGTTTTCCCAAACCCCCGAGTCCCCGCGTTTATCGTCAAGGCTTGCGGCATAAAGCTGGTGCCCGAAAGGCTTACCGTGTGGACTTGTGCCAGACCGGTCATTGTAAAACTGAGAAAAAAGAGGGAAGTAAAAATTGAATTTTTCATAGGTCTAAAATTGTGAGTGTTGGAGATTTTGAAGCGTTGTAAAAGTAGGGCATACTGATCAAATATTGCCCGAAAGCATTAATTTCTTGCCCGTGTCTTGTTGTAAAAACACGTTTGCTATGCCAGTGAAAGGTCTGGTCTATTCATGTTTGCGGCCAAAGGGTTTTCCCAAAGTGTTGGCAGGGGCAGGTTCGGGGTCTGCGTTGCCGGGATTCAAGTTGGTGAGGTCTGGCTGTCCGGCCTTTATCCATGAAGTATACCATGCGCTTCCCACTGCGATGATGGCCGCGCGCATTTGCTGTTCTACCATGCCTGTGAGGCGCTCTTGATAGGCGGCGGCGAATTCTTCGCACTGCGTGCGTACCAATGCGCCTCCCCTAACCACCATGCAATATTGCCGGTCGGCTGGAAACTGGGCAGCCACCTCTCTTTCAATGGAAAGCACGCTGTCCACATAGGTGTGTGTGTCCAGCACTATTTTCCAAAAATACGGCGAAGGGTTTTCGATGAGTTTGGCATTTCCCACCCAAAAGTCGTAATCCTTGTCAGCAAACAGTTCCGGAATCCTGCTCTCCCAGAATGCATGGATACCCAACTGGTTGGTGAGTTGGCCATTGTAGTTTTGCGATGTGTGGAGTGGCACGTGAGCATCTGCAATATAATGGCCGATATCGGCAGCATTGCGAAGTATCTTTTTCTCGTCTTTTTCTTCGAAGGCTTTCGTGAGCCGGGCCATCATCTTCACGATGTAGTATGGCAATATGCCATGCTCTGAAAAGGTATCCACTGCAAATGCAACTTTACAATTAATGGACCCGGCACCCAAAAGTGTGGCGAGGCTGTCGCAGTTTACCACCCATTCATTTTGGTAATATTGCGGTGAAATATTTTGGATGAAAAACTGCCGGAACTGGTGGTAATTCACATTTTCCGGCTTCCCGGAAAACAGCGCAGTGTTGAAGATGATTTCACTTTCCGGATTATCAAAAAGCGCACTCAGGTCGCTTTCCACCATGGGCAGCGTATCGTTTTTTTCATTTACAAAATAGTATCCCGTGCGGCAAAGAAGGGCATCTGTCCACCGGTGGGGCAGGGTGGGGAAGGGCGGTTTCCCATATCGGTCGAGGTCAAGATAATGGCGTGGCGCTTCATGCACGGTGGCATATCGCCGTTTGTCGGGGTCCACGGCGTGCTCGGTGAGGTAGTCAATATTTTTCTTGAAAAACACCATCATTTCCGGCGGCAGCGTAAATACCGCTTGATGGTTTATTTTCCGGTGGCCGAAAAAGCCCCACGTATCAGTGGTTTGTCTGGGTGTGGCGGGCCATTCAAAAGAAAATATCACTCCTGCTCCTAAAACAGCAGCAAACAGCAGCGCCCGTGTCCCGTGTATATTCACTGATAACATTTTATACCATTTCCACCCACCTCACACCTCACACCTCACACCTCATACCTCATACCTCATACCTCATACCTCACACCTCATACCTCTCACCTCACACCTCTCACCTCACACCTCTCACCTCATACCTCATACCTCATACCTC
>CAZPHZ010000141.1:0-8322 GCA_964586035.1 uncultured Saprospiraceae bacterium | reverse complement strand
GATGTTCACTTTGACAGGCGTGCGACGAAACGAAAGGAGAGTACCGGTGATACTTAAATCAGTATTGAGAAAAACTCACATCGATGCCTTTCTTTTTCAGATGGAGGTACACATTGGTGCCGGCTTCTACACTCATGGCGGTGGCCCATGCGTCGGCCTGCATACAGGTAGGTGCAACCACGGTGACGATTTGCCGGGTGGTGATACCCATGCCCGTCCGCGGATCGAGGATGTGAGAATAGCGCTTGCCCTGCCATTCGAGGTAGCGGTAAGTATCGCCGGAGGTGGCAATGGCTTTGTTGCTCAGAAAAAACATTTGCGAGTCCAACTCGCCCGCTTTGTACACCATGCGCTCGATGGCCCAGCCGGGTTTTCCGGGCGGCGGATCGCTCACGGCGATGTCGCCGCCTCCATCTATCATGGCCGCATTAATGCGATGCTGTTTCAGCACCGTCATAGCCTTGTCCACGGCATAGCCTTTGGCCACGCCGCCGAAATCGAGAAGGGTGCCCGGCGCCATAAGCTGGACCTGCTGTTTTTTGAAAAGTTTCACCTTTTTATAGCCCACCGTCTTCAGGGCAAGTTCCACATCTTTTTCCCCGGGCATTTTTTTATGCCGGAAGGCCCGCCGCCATAGTTTTGTCAGGGCACCGGCAGTCACGTCGAACACACCTTTGGTTTGTTTAGCTACCCGTTGGCTGAAAGAAAGCACTTTCCACAAGTCGTCGCCAACGAGCACTTTTTCTCCCGTTCCGGCGGTCGCCGACAGGCGGCTCACCTCGCTGCCGGGAATATAGTCGCTGAATATTTGCTCCAACTCATCGATGCGGCGAAACGCCGCTGCAGCAGCGTCGTTGGCCAGCGTTTCGTCGCTGGTGTAAAACACGATGCGAAATTCGGTGCCCATGTGTGACTCCACATATTCGAATCGCTGGCTGTGCAACGTTTGCGCAAAAACGAAAAACAGTAGGATGGAGAAGTAAGCTTTCACAGCAAAGAATCTTTGGGACGAAACCTATGAGGTTTAACACTAATATTGGTTAAAGCACCTTCGTTTTACCGGGGATGGCACAGGCGTACATGCCGTTTTCATCGGGCAACACGGGTGGCGTTGTGTCCCAGGTAAACGATGTGGGCATTAAGCTGAGTTCTGAGTTGATGGCCTCGTCCCATTCTATCATTTTGCCAGAGTAGGTGGCCATGCGGCCGAGGATGGAGGTCATGGTGGCCCTGGCGCCATTTTCGGCGTCGGCATAACGATATTCCCCTTTTGCGACCGCGGCGAACAGCTCGTCGTGCTCCACCTGATAGGGGTTCGGATCTTTGCGGCCATCGTGTTTGAATAGTTCATGGCCGCTGCGGGTGAGCAGCACACCGGGTTTGGGGGCCGTGCCGTTGGTTCCCTGGAAGGCCTCTGTGACGCGGCTCATAGTGCCCGGCTGGTGGCGGCACTGGCTGATCATGCGGCTGCCGTCTTCGTATTCGTATTCCACGAAGTGGTGGTCGAATATCTCCCCGAAATCCGGGCCGATGCGCACCTGCCGGCCGCCCATTCCCTGTGCCCGCACGGGGTGGCCGTTTTTCACCCAATTGCCCACGTCGAGGTTGTGAATATGTTGTTCGCTGATGTGATCTCCGCAAAGCCATGTAAAATAGTACCAGTTGCGCATCTGGTATTCCATTTCTGTGAGCGGGCGTCCGGCTCTTTTGGTGTATTCCTCGCGGGTGCGCACCCACACGCCGTCGTTTTCCCAATAGACGCGGGAAGTGACGATGTCGCCGATGGCACCGGCCTGTATCATCTCCACCCATTTGCGGTAGCGGGTCTGATAGTGGCGCTGCAACCCCACGACGACGTTGAGTTTTTTCTTTTTGGCCTCTTCCGCAGCTGCCAGCACCCGCCGAATGCCCGGTGCATCGGTGGCCACGGGTTTTTCCATGAATACCTGCTTGTTTTGCCGGATGGCCTCCTCAAAATGAATGGGACGGAAACCCGGCGGCGTGGTGAGGATGACCACATCGGCAAGGGGGATGGCTTTGAGATAGGCATCGAAACCGGCAAACTTGTGTTCCTCAGGCACTTGTATTCTGTCCTTGAAATTGCCCGACGTTCCCGACCAGTCGGATACGTTATCGGCCGTAATATTCTTGTAACAATCGTCGAGACGGTCCCGGAAAGCATCGGCCATTGCCACGAGTCTGACATTTTCTTTGGTGGAAAGCGCCTGTGTAACGGCACCTGTACCGCGTCCTCCACAACCGATGAGGGCAATTTTGATGGCGTCGTCTCCACCAATATGTGCTTTGGCAGCCATCATGTTGGGCACCAGTATTGCCCCGCCCGCGGCAAGTGTAGACGTTTTTACAAACTCCCGGCGTCCCAGGCCGGTTTTCTTTTCACGCTTTGTATTTGACATGATTTATTTTTTTTAGAACATCGCAGATAAACGGCATTTTGGAATTGCCTTCTTTCTTACGTGTATCAACTAATTTAAAAAGAGCAATAATTTTCGTAAAACATTCTGTCAATGCCAAACCCTCAAGGCATAAAAAACAGAAGGGTCGCCGAAAGTGCGGCAACCCTTCTGTTTTATCAGCTTTTTGCTGTCCGGAAGCGGTGCTTATTTTGAAAAACCTATGCGCCGCCAAAGCCTCCGTAATGTGGGCCCTTTCCTCTTCCCGGCTTTATTCCGGCAGTCCAAAAGGATTTCCTCCTGTTTATCCATAAGGGCATCTCGCCATTTTTCGAGTGCCATAGGTGCCGGCGGTACCGCTATTGCGGCAATGGATTGAAGGTGACGAACCTGAATTTTCACCATATTTTCAACCCTCACTGGTTCCCGCAAGGGAGGCTTCACTTTCACCAGATTCACCTCTTTTCCAAAATGGCGGAGTTCTTTTGGAAACCAAACGGTTAGTTCTTGCCCTTTGATGAGGCGGCTGCTGGTCAGATGATTCCATATTTTAAGGCTGTAGTTGGAGCAACCGAAGAGCTTGGAAAGGTCGTCGAGTTGGTCTCCCTTTATTACTTTATAAGATGACTTGAAATAATAGTCGCATCCAAAATACGTGGTCGCGTCGATGACCTCCGGTAGCGCCGGAATATTAGTCTCACCGCCATCGTCGGGCCGCAGCATGGCTAGGTAATCCTTGAGAGCAGGCATCACCCGTTTCGGTAAAATTACGTAATGGCCGCCAGGGTTTTCGGGAACATAAGACCGCTTGAATTGGGGATTCAGTTGCTGCACGATGTTCACGGGAATCCCGGTAACTGCGGTAATGGTTTTGAAGCTGAGCTTTGGATAAACACGGGTAGCCTCGATGAGCTGCATATCGAGGGAGGGGTACACCGGAACGACGTCGTACAGGTCGTAATAATTGACGATGTAAGCCACTCCGATAAATGCCGGCACAAAGTTGCGGGTTTCCCGCGGCAGATAACGGGCGAGCTTCCAGTAGTCGTTGGTGCGTGCCCTTTTCTGAGCACGGAGGATGGTACCGGCACCGCAATTGTACGCTGCAAGAGCCAACTCCCAACTGCCGAAACGCTCGTATTGTTTGGCGAGATATTTCATGGCAGCCTCGGTGGAGCTGTGCGGACAGGAGCGCTCGTCCACCTCCCGGTTGATGGTAAGGCCATATAGACGGCCGGTGCCCTTCATGAATTGCCACAGTCCTCCGGCACCTACCGGCGACTTGGCATTCGGATTCAACGCCGACTCCACGATGGCGAGGTACTTTAAATCTTTGGGAAGGTTGTGCTCTTCAAGGTATTTTTCAAAAATGGGAAAAAAGACTGCCGCCCTTCCCATAACCATTGAGGCGCTGCGTTTGCTCCGGCCGAGATAGTTTTTTATATAGCGCTCCACCTCCGGCGTGTAACGGGGTTTAACGATACACTCCATCGCTTCGAGACGTGCTTTTATTTCATCGGTGTTGAAAGAAGAAAAAGGGGCGGCTTGGGAGTGTGCAAAAAATAGCACACAAAACAGGGTGATCAAGGTGCGCAACGCAGGAGGTATCATAGGCGCTTATGTTTGTGAACAAAAAGCTCGTCTACTTTGCTTTAAAAACCGAAAGGTCGTTGCAGCTTTAAGACTAGCCAGACTAAGCCATAGTTTTCTCAAAAAAAAAATTCCCGTTCAATTGGAATTGCAAAAAACACGTTGCGAAAAACGGCGCAAAGATAGAGAAAAATCTTAAAGTGTTGACGGAAGGCGTTGGTATTTGACCGAATGGCTGTTGGGAAGGGACCTGCCCACTACACTGTTACTCGTCAAGTGACGACAAGCCTCCCGAGAATGCCAATAATGCCGCTTCATTGAATTTGGCGGCCATGAACTGCACTCCTATGGGCAATCCTGAAGCGTGTTTTCCCATAGGAATGGAAATGGCAGGCAGGCCGCACATATTAGCTTGAACGGTAAAAATATCTGCAAGATACATCGCAACGGGATCATTCGTCATTTTCCCAATCTCCCAAGCCGGGGTGGGCGATGCAGGCATGAGGATAAAATCATAAGTTTGGAGTATTTCTTCCGTGCGTTCCGCAATGAGGCGGCGCACCTTTTGGGCTTTTGCATAGTAGGCGTCATAAAACCCGGCACTCAGCACAAATGTGCCCAGCATGATGCGGCGTTTCACCTCCGTCCCGAAACCTTCCGTCCGCGATTTTTTATAAAGCGCTTTAATGTCCTTTGCTTCGGCATTACGATGCCCAAAGCGGATGCCATCGTACCGGCTTAGGTTGGAAGAAGCCTCCGCAGTGGTGAGTACGTAATAGGAAGGGATGATAAAATCGAGGTGTTCGAATGCAACCGGCTCGACTTCATGGCCTGCAGCAGTCAGCTTTTCAATGAAATCGAATGTTAGTTTTTTGATGCCCTTATCGAGACTTGGATGGTTAAGCGCAGTGCTGAAATAGGCGATTTTCATCCTCCTATCCCCATCGATCGCCGAGTCCTCTATCAATGGTTGATGGCTGCAAGTTGCATCGAAATCATCCGGCCCGGCCATCACTTCCATCGCGAGTGTCACATCTTCCACACAGTGAGCCAGAATGCCTATCTGGTCGAAGCTGGAGGCATAGGCCAACAGACCGTGCCGGGAGATGCGGCCATAGGTGGGCTTGAATCCCACCACCCCGCAGAAAGCTGCCGGCTGTCGCACCGAGCCGCCCGTGTCGCTGCCCAATGACACCAGGCAGGTGCCAGCCTGCACCGCCACTGCCGAGCCCCCGGAAGAACCGCCCGGCACTCTCGCCGGGTCGGCGGCGTTGCGAGTAGGGCCATAGCACGAGGATTCGGTGGTGCTGCCCATTGCGAACTCGTCGCAGTTCACCCGGCCGATGATGATGGCGTCTTCCGCCAAAAGCCGCTCTACGGCTGTGGCCGAAAAAAGAGAGGTGAACCCTTCCAAAATTTTCGAGCCTGCCGTCACCCGGTGCCCCTCGTAACAAATCACATCCTTGATGGAAACTATCATTCCGAACAACTTCCCCACAGAGGCGGGGTCCTCCCGGTATTTCTCATCGAGTTCTTTGGCCCGGTTCAGCGCCTCTTCGGCAAAAACTTCCACGTAGATATTGAGTTCGCTGCTGGCGGCGATATTGGAAAGGTATTGCTCCACGAGAAGGACACAATTGGTGTGACCCGCACCTATAGCCTTTTGAATTTGAGAGAGGGATGTGTATTCGGGTTTCAAACTTCTAACGGATATTTTTCAATTTGAAAATGAGGAGGCAGTTAAATCACCGACCTGAACTGCTTCAAAAACCGCACGTCGTTTTCAAAAAACAGGCGGATGTCGTGGATATCGTACAGGCGCATAGCCTGGCGCTCGATGCCCATGCCGAAGGCAAAGCCCGTGTATTTTGTGCTGTCAATGCCGCAGTTTTCAAGTACCTGTGGGTCCACCATGCCGCAACCGAGGATTTCGAGCCAGCCGGTGCCTTTCGAGAGGCGGTAGTTTTTTTCGTTGTCCATGCCGATCCACACGTCCATTTCGGCGCTCGGCTCGGTGAACGGGAAATAGCTGGGGCGCAGTCTTATTTTCGGTGTTCCGAACATCTCCTGCGCAAAGTACATCAATGTCTGCTTCATGTCGGCAAAGCTGACACCTTCGTCCACATACAGGCCCTCCACCTGATGAAACTGTGCGTGCGAGCGGGCGCTGATGGTTTCGTTGCGGTACACCCGGCCCGGGGCGATGATGCGAATTGGTGGCTGTTGTGAAGTCATGGTACGGGCCTGAACCGGCGAAGTATGGGTTCGCAACAGCATTTCCGTGCTGTTCATTAAGTAAAAAGTATCCTGCATGTCGCGGGCAGGGTGGTCCTCCGGGGTGTTCATGGCGGTGAAGTTGTGCCAGTCGTCCTCAATTTCGGGGCCTTCGGCCACAGTAAATCCCATGCGTTGAAAGATACCCGTGATGCGGTTGAGCGTTGTGGCGAGAGGGTGACGGCTGCCCAGTTCCATTGGGTCGCCGGGGCGGGTCAGGTCGAACATTCCGGCATCGCTGCCTCCTGCAGCTTCTTCGAGTGCTACCTGTAACTCTGCGAATTTACGCTCTGCTGTTTCTTTGGCCTTATTGACCAATTGCCCATATTCCTTTTTTTGTTCCTTGGGAACATTTCTAATTTCGCCGAACAATGGCTTGATGCTGTTTTTCGAACCGAGGTACTGAATGCGGAACTGTTCAAGCTCTTCATTCGAGTGGGGGCTTGCCGATTCGATTTCTTCGATGAGCTGTTTTACCTTTGCAAATATTTCTGACATGGTAGCTGATTACTAGTGTGGCAGCCAGATACTGGAGCCGTAAAGAAATTTTAAAGGCGCAAAGGTAAGGATTGGTTCATTTTAAATCATTCTATCCTCTTCTCATTCATGCCTTCATTCATTGTTTCATGCAATCACTACTGCAATCTTACAAAGCCCAAAGCCTCATTCTGCTATTCATTTGGTTGGTGAGCATGGTGGTTTCAGCGGAGTTCGTTTTGTCCATTTCGATGATAGCCCTGCTGCTACTGGCCCTTGTGGAACTGAAAATAGAAGGCCCCAATGTCCGGTTGACCTGGCGTGATTCCCTGCGGGAAAATTTTGGCAAATACAAATCGTACAAAGCCTGGCTTGTAGTTTCACTCCCGTTTATATTGGTGCTCATTTCGGCAATCTGGTCGGGTGACGGAGGCTATACGTTGGAACGGCTCCGCCTAAAAGTTCCTTACCTGGTGCTGCCTATTGCCTTTGTCAGCATGCCGGCTTTGCGAAAGCGGGAACTCTTCACCATTTTTTATTTTTTGCTGGTGATGATGTTCGTCCTCAGCCTTTATGTTTTCATAAATTTTGCGGTGAACTTCAGCACGATCATGGCAGACTTAGGTCGCGGCGGGCATCTGCCGACCCCTTCCAACCACATCCGTTTCAGCCTGACCTTAGCCTTAGCCATCACCGGTGGCTTGGCACTTTTCGTTGAAAAATTTTACCTGAAACAAACCTTTGAGCGGCACCTCATCGCCGGCATGACGCTGTTTCTATTTGTCTTTATCCACATCCTGTCGGTGCGTAGCGGAATTGTGGCACTCTATCTCGGCCTGTTCGTGCTGGGAGGGTATTATACTTTTGCCAAAAAGAAATACTTAATTGGTCTCACAGCTATTGCAGCGCTTATCGCCCTGCCTGTCGCAGCCTACTTTACCGTGCCGAGTTTTAAGCTAAAAGTGGATTATTCCCGATGGGATTACAACCAATTCCTGCAGGGTGCCGGTGGTCACTACCCCGACTCTGAACGCCTGATTTCTATGAAAATCGGATTAGACATTGCCAATGCCAACCCACTTTTTGGAGTCGGTGCCGGTGACCTGAAACAGGCGATGGAAGAAGGCTATAAAAAAGAGTTTGCCTCAAAATACAATTTTCGAATGCCGCATAACCAGTTGCTTTCCATTTATGCCGGCACCGGACTGTTTGGACTGGCGCTATTCCTTACTGGTTTTTTCTACCCGCTTTTTTACAAAAAGAATTACCGGCAGCCGCTGTTCCTTGCTTTTCATGCCATCGTGTTCATGTCTTTTTTGATGGAAAATACGGTGGAAAACAACTTCGGAATCTCGATGTACCTTTTCTTCTTATTAATTGGACTCAATTATCTGTCAAATCGAGAGCAATCCAGCCCGGAAAGGTCAGTAATGAAATCCCCTCTTCCGAAATCTTGAGGCAGGTGATTAAGGTTCCATGCTTTTCCATAGCTCCTGCCTCAACGGGAAGGCGGCATTTGTGAAATACTACCTGTTTTTTGCCATGCATCAAAAACCCTTTCGAGCAT
>CAZPHZ010000140.1:0-8365 GCA_964586035.1 uncultured Saprospiraceae bacterium | reverse complement strand
CGACCAAACCCAAAAGCCAAAAAAGATAAAGACCGCTCTACCCCTTCTTTTTTTTGTCTCACACCCCCCGCAGCATGTCCGGCAGTATAACCCATGCCACCGGGCGGCGACCAAACCCAAAAGCCAAAAAAGATAAAGACCGCTCTACCCCTTCTTTTTTTTTGTCTCACACCCGCGCAGCATGTCCGGCAGTTTAACCCATGCCACCGGGCGACCAAACCCAAAAGCCAAAAAGATAAAGACCGCTCTACCCCTTCTTTTTTGTCTCGCTATTCTTGGAAAATAAGCGACGTGTTTCATTATGATTATCACATAATCACATCGCAAAAAGATACGTGATGTTTGATTCTCGCAGGTCTCTGTTCCGGTTCGCCGGAAAAGAGGCCTTTTAGTTTTGGCGATTCACAAATTTTATGCGGAGATATTGCCTCCCGGCAATAAGAAAGATGGAACAAGTAAAAATCCCTCAGCCTCTGTTGGCGTCCAGCTTTAATAAGACTGCTATCATAAGGGTGAACCCGAGCAAGGAAGATCCTCCTTTGCTCAGAAATGGCAATGGAATACCAATGGTGGGCACGAGGCCCATTGTCATGCCTATGTTGACAAAAAAGTGGACAAATATGATGCTTGCCACACCGTATGCGTAAAGCCTGTTGAAGTCGGAGCGTTGTCGTTCGGCGATGAAAATGATTCGCCACAGCAACAGCAGGAACAACGTGAGTATCACAGTGGTACCAAGGAATCCCTGCTCTTCGCCCACTGCACAAAAGATGAAGTCGGTAATCTGCTCCGGCACAAAATTTCCCTGGGTAAGGTTGCCTTTGAGGTATCCTTTGCCAAACAACCTGCCGGAGCCTATGGCCATCTTGGAATGGTTGAGATTGTAGGCGGCGCCTTGCGGATCAGCCTCCGAGGGTTTCAGCCAAACAATGATGCGCTCTTTGTGGTGGCTGGCCAGGAAATTATTAAACGCAAAATTGGCGAGGTAAATCAGACTGCTACCCACTATGAAGCTCAAAAGAACCACACCGGCAAGGCTATGTTTCAACCGGAACCAGTGATAGCCGCAAAAAACCAACAACAAAACTACACTGCTAATTAGTGCCGGTAATATGTAGCCTGCGGCAAATGCGTAAATACCGCTGCCAGCCAGGAGCACAAATCCCCACAACCAGTACTTGCGTTGTTGCTTTGGCATGTTTAAGGCGAGTATCAGTAAACAGATGCCAGCAATGCCCAATATGAGGTGTAAAGGTGGATTCACAAGCCCCAAAACCAGCAATGTCGCTGCTATAAAGCCCACCACAAAAACACCACCTGGAAACCCTTCGCGGTAGAGCACGATGAACAAACCTGTAAACACCAGTGCAGAACCGGCATCCGGCTGCAGCATTATCAATATCATAGGAGCAAGAAAAAAAGAGATGGCGTACACTTGCGTTTTGAAGGATTTAAGACCGTGGGCATACAGACCCAGATAACTCGCCAAAGCTATACAAGTGCCAAATTTCGCAAACTCGGAAGGTTGCAATGTGATGCCTCCGCCAAAGTCAAACCACGAGGTAGCTCCATTGATTGTTTTGCCAAATATCAACACGGCGAATAACGACAGGAGGCTGATGATGTAAATGAAGTTGGCAAAATTGCGCCAGAACTTCCAGTCGATGGTATAGGCCAGAAAAAACAGGCCCATTGAGGCCACAACCCAAATCAATTGTTTACCCACCTGTGTATTGAGGAATTCAAAAAAATCTGTCGGATAACCCGAGCCTAAACCCACCGTAAATATCATCGCCCATCCAATGGCTACCAATGCAAGGTAGAGGGAGAATGTTATCCAATCTAAACTTCTGGCATGTGCTCTCATGCTTTAACGTTGGATGGTCTGGCCGGCTCTTGTTTGAAGAATCAATCTATGTACTCGACAATGCGCATCAGACGGATCCCGAGGGTTACTTCAAACGAAAGGTTGCGAATAGTGCGCTCGCCAAGGGTGCGGTTATTCCCGGTGTAGGGGTCAATGATATTCTGAATGGCGGGCTGCTTGTATTGCAACGAAAAATCGGGATTGACGGTAAACTCGAGAATTGCTCCGGCCAAATCGCCGAATGGAAATTCAAATCCCCCGCCAGCCGTCACGCCGTAATTCCATTTTCTCACAAAGCCTTCAAAGGGGAAAAAACCACTGTACTGATTTATTTCGACGTATTCGTCAAGATTAGTGCTGAGAGTATAATCTCCCCGGAGGCCAAACAGGTAATACACTTTGGAGGAGGAGGTTCCAAATGGGTATTTGCGCTTGGCCCCAAATGTGAGCGAGACATTTCGAAAAATAAACTGCTCGGCGGGCGGGCGGCTAAACTGCCCATTGATGGGATTGTAAAAATTGCGATTGCGGATGGCGCTGCCTTTCAGATGGTACCCCGCTTGGGCAAATACTGAAAACTGATCCGTTTCTTCGGCGCTTTCTATGAAAACAATGCCGTGATATTTTACCAGTGGATCCCGTTGAAACCCTCCCCAGGTCTGGGTACTCATGGTCATTCCGCCCTTTATTCCGAATGCTGAACTTTGCGCAAAAACACCTGTGGCAAACAGGGCCATTCCGGCCATCATCAATCCGATTCTTTTTATCATTTTAAATACGTTTTTTAGCCAAAGAGGCAAATATCCCATTCCCGGTGGGAAAGACAAAATCCCACCGGTGCTCTTACTTAACCCGCAACACTTGCCCGATGCTGAGGGTAGTACCGGTCATTTTGTTGAGTCGTTGAATGGCTTTAACCGTTGTGCCATAACGCTTGGAGAGACCATACAGCGTGTCGCCTTTAACCACCGTATGAAATACTGATCCCGCCGGTGCCACGGTGTCGTTGCCATTGTTCATGTCGGGCTCTGGATTGGCAGGCTGTTCGGGCGTGACGTCTTCGTCCATAAGTCCCTCGTTTTCACCTGGAAGTACCGGCGTTGAACTGGTGGTTCCTGGCTCCGAGATGAGCCGGGGACGTTCTCCCTTGCGGACCTTCCAGCCTTTCAGCTTTATGCGCTCATTTACTTGCGGTTCGGAGTTTTTGGCCATGCGATTGCGGCTGTACAATCTGGACAATTTCACACCGTATAGTTGTGAAATATCGAACAGGGTTTCACCCGGGCGCATGTAATGCCACTTGCGTCTGCCCCGAAATGAGCAGCGTTTAGGCTGAAGGAACACCCTGTATTCTGTTGCCAGGGTGTCGTTGGCCGCGGGCAAGGCCTCGTTGTACTTGCCGAGTTGCTTCATGCTTACCCCTGAAAGGATGGAGATGTTTTGTACCGTAATATTGTCTTTTGCAAAAACTACTTTCACATCGTTGACACGGCGGATATCGAGTCCGGCAATGGCTTCATCCGGATTGATGCCGAGCTCATCTTTGAATTTATCGAAAGACATTTTATCGAACTTGTAAAGTTCATAGCTTTCGATGAGGTTGATAAGCTTGTCATCGTAGCTGCCGCTCGTGGCATAACCGGCCCTCTTTAGGCCCCGGGCCCAACGCCGGTAGTCGCTGGTCGAATAGCGGAAAAGGAATCCGTAGCGGTTTGCCTTATTAGGGTCGCGAAGAAATTCGGAGTGGGCGATGTAGGAGTCTTCGTCAGATTTATACCTCCGGAAGCACGACTTTTTCAGGTTGCCAAACTCGTCATATTCGTCGTCTTTTTTGTGGTAGGTTCTGCCCTTCCAGCCGCTGTGGCATTTTATGCCAAAGTGGTTGTGGGCCTTGCGCGCCAGTTCACTATTGCCGGCATTGGATTCCAACAGGGCTTGCGCCAGCGTAATACTTGCCGGAATTCCGGAACGCTCCATTTCCCTGACAGCGATTTTTTTGTACTTCTCGATGTAGTTCAGAAAATCACTGTTTTGGGCATGGACAAGGCTGCCGAAACAAGAAACTGCAAGAAATGCAATCAACGGTTTGTACATGAGTTTTGTATTTCAGAAAAAAACGAATAAAAGAACAGCCACCATCGCCGGCTATTGCCTGGAGCAAGGCCACGATGACATCGGTTCAAATAAATCTCAACGCCTAATTCAGAAGTTTGAACACTTCAAAAGACGTGAGCCCCATAAAAATATGCCCCAAATCTCCATTCTATTTTCAGCGCAATTCAAACCTCCATTAAATAAAAATAGATGCTGTTTCGCAAAGATAACAACTAACGCGCTTTGTGTTCCAGCTCCCGCCAATGTGGATACATTCCACATATTAGGTAAATGATATATTTTAGCTGCGGAAAATTTGGACAGGGAAAAAGTTTTGTCTTACCTTAGCCAATCTCTGACATAATCTAACTTACAGCTTGAACCAGGCAAAATATCATGAACACACACTCCCGGCGCTATCTCTTCATTGATTTCGAAAACCTCCAGCAGGTAAAGTTTAAAAAACTTGAAAAAGTTGCATCCAAGATATTTGTTTTTATTGATGCAAGTGTAGGGCAAATACCGCTCTGGCAGGTCCGGCAAATACAACGTTTTGGGAAAAATTTGAAATGGGTAGTGGTCGAAAACCCCGGAGGTAAAAACCTCAACTACCACATCGCTTTTGTTCTCGGTAAGTTCCATCAAAAATTAGAGCTCGACGTTGAGTTTGCCATCGTTTCCCACGATACCGATTTTGATACACTCGTTGAATTCATCAATGCATCCCATAGAAAATGTATTCGTGTAAAACGCAAAAAGGAAGATTTGAACTCTCTGGAGGAGGAAGATATTGAAATTACGCTGGAAGAAGAAACTGAAGATGACGAGGAGGAGGAAGACAATCGCACCATTTCCAGTCTCCTCGCATCTGATGATGAGGAAATTGGAGTTGTGGTTGACGTGGCGGAGGAGTTGATCGCAAAAACGGCTGAGGAAACCGTCAAACGCCTTATCCGTTCGGGCAACCGGCCGGCCGAAGTTTCTTCCCTGAAAGATTACATACATTTGCACAATCAGGAACTCTCACTTTATGGCCATATCGACCGCATCATTCAAAAAATGAAAGAGTCGAACGATATAGAAATTCGCAAAGGTGAAGTGGTCTATAATTTTTAATTATTAAGCCAAAAACGGCAATTCTCCTATACCACTTTCCTTTGATAACCAGAATTCCGGCCAATATTTTAGTTAACAAACTGTGAGAAATAACTATGCAAGCCGAAGAAATTAATCAGATCATTCTGGAACTGAAGGAGTCCATGGCAAGTTCCATTGAACACCTTCAACACGAACTCTCGAAAGTGAGGACTGGCAAAGCTTCTCCTTCCATGCTGGCTGACCTTACTGTAGACTATTATGGTTCCACGACGCCGCTCAACCAAGTGGCCAATATATCCACCTCCGACGCCCGCACGCTCAACATACAGCCGTGGGAAAAATCCATGCTCAGCGTCATCGAAAGGGCCATATTCGAGGCCAACCTCGGTGTCACTCCCATGAACGACGGGGAGCAGATACGGCTTAATATCCCACCTCTTACTGAAGAACGCCGCCGCGATTTAGTGAAACAGGCTAAATCTCAAGGTGAGGATGCCAAAATCAGCCTCCGTAATGCACGCCATAAGGCATTGGATGCCATAAAGAAGGCGGTGAAAGACGGGTATTCCGAAGACGCAGGCAAAAACAGAGAGAAAGAAGTTCAGGAATTAGTAAATTCAAACAGTGAAAAAATAGACAAGCTCGTGGAAGTGAAAGAAAAAGATGTGATGACCGTGTAAAGGCCCTCTGGTCTTTTCTAAAACAAAAGCCTTTTGGGTACTTTCCCGATGGGCTTTTGTTTTTATAGAAATTCCTATCTTGTTGCCCATAATTATTTTAATACCAAAACACATGAAAAATCAACTTTCGCTATCGCTCATTGCCCTTCTGTTTTTTGCCTGCCAATCCTCACCCGGAACAGAGCAGACAACAACGGAGGAAGACACACAACAACCTGCCACTTCCAACACCAACACGCTTACTCCGGAAGAGCAGACTGCTGGTTGGCAACTCCTCTTCGATGGCAACTCCCTCGACCAATGGCGAGGGTACGGCCTGGAAAAAATGCCCGCCCTCGGTTGGAGCGTGAAAGAAGGCACTATCGTCATTGATAAAACTCCCGATCCCAAGCCCGAAGGCTTTGGCGGCGACATCATTACCAAAGAAAAATTCGGCAATTTCGAATTGATGGTGGACTTCATGATTTCCGATACCGCCAACAGCGGCATTTTCTACTTTGTACTGGAAGAAGAAGGCTCAGCGATGTGGTTCAATGCACCCGAATTCCAAATCCTCGACAATCCAACTTATTTGAAATTAGAGGGCGATTTCGACCTCAACACCCATCGCACCGGCGACAATTACGACCTGCAATCAGCCGACCAGGATTACATGAAACCCGTGGGAGAATGGAACACCGCCCGCATCATTCACAAAGACGGTCATGTTGAACACTGGCTCAACGGCAATAAGTGCATCGAATACCAGGTGGGGTCGCCCGAATGGGAGGCTTTGGTGAAAAAATCAAAATTCAAGGACTATCCCAACTATGGCCGCACCACCCCCGGTCACCTCGGGCTTCAGGACCACCATTACGAGGTGCGGTTCCGCAATATCAAAGTTCGCAAACTGTAAAAAACATGAAACGCAAAATACGCATGGGCATGGTGGGGGGCGGCAGAGGAGCCTTCATCGGCGGCGTGCATCGCATGGCCGCTGCCCTCGACGGCGAAATCGAACTCGTTTGCGGCGCATTCAGTTCCAACTCCGAAAAATCCCGCCTGTCGGGCCAAGATTTACACTTGCCACCCGGCAGGGTATATGGCAGTTATAGCGAGATGATAGAGGAAGAACGGGAATTGCCCGAAGGCGAACGCATGGACTTCGTCTCCATCGTCACGCCCAACCACGTGCATTACGGCCCCGCACGTATGGCGCTCGAAAACGGCTTCCACGTGGTGTGCGATAAGCCGCTTTGTTTCAATATGAAAGAGGCCCTTTTCCTCGAAAGTCTCGTTGAAAGAACAGACCTCCTCTTTGCCCTCACCCACAACTACACGGGTTACCCCCTGGTGAAACAGGCCCGTGCCATGGTGCAAAATGGTGACATCGGACAGGTGCGTAAAATCGTGGTGGAATACCCGCAAGGATGGCTTACCACAAAGGTGGAAGACAGTGGCCAGAAACAGGCCAGCTGGCGCACCGACCCTGCCCGCTCAGGCGCCGCCGGGGCCATGGGCGACATCGGTACCCACGCCGAGAACCTCGCCGAATACATCAGCGGACTGCAAATCACCGAACTCTGCGCCGACCTCAGCACTTTCGTCGAAGGCCGCCTCCTCGACGACGACGGCAACGTGCTGCTCCACTTTACCAACGGCGCCAAAGGCATTCTCCACGCCAGTCAGATCTGCGCCGGAGAAGAGAACAACCTCAACATCCGCATTTACGGTACGAAGGGTGGGCTGCATTGGTTCCAGATGGAACCAAACAGCCTTTTTGTAAAATGGCTCGACAAACCCATGCAGGTGCTTCGCACCGGCGGGGCCGGTGTATATCCCGCGGCTACGGCACATACCCGCATTCCGGCAGGCCACCCGGAGGGCTACCTCGAGGCTTTCGCCAACATTTACCGCAACTTCGCCCGGTGCATCCAGGCCCGCCTCGAAGGTCAAGACGTGGATCCCGTTTATCGGGATTTTCCCACCGTCAGCGACGGCGTGCGCGGTATGCGTTTCATCGAAAAAGTGGTGGAATCGGGCAAGAGCAAAGCGAAGTGGGTGAAGTTTTAGCGCCCGGTTTTATCACAACAAATCTGCTCATGGCACCTTCCAAAAAAATAACCGCCAAATCGGCCCCCAAACCCGTCGGGCTTTACCCGCATGCACGACGGGTGGGCAACCTGCTTTTTCTCTCTGGCATCGGCCCTCGCGACCCGAAGACGGATGAGGTGCCCGGCCTGCAACGCAGCGCCAGCGGCAACTTCACCGAATTCGACTTCGAGGCGCAGTGCCACTCCGTTTTTCAAAACGTCCGCCGCGTGCTCGAAGACGCCGGCGCCAGCTGGGATTCCCTCGTGGACGTCACCGTATTCCTCGTCAACATGGAGCGGGATTTTCACACCTACAACCGCATCTACGCCGAATATTTCAAAGACAACCAGCCCTGCCGGACGACGGTCGGCATTTCAGCCCTGCCCACGCCGATTGCCATCGAGTTGAAATGTGTGGCGGTGGTGGGGTGAGGGGGGCTCAGTACAATAGGTATAAATGCCACTGCACTGAACAATCACGGCATATCAGGGCAGCACCCAAAAGCCCCGTAGGGGCGGGATATTGGTAGCCCCCCCTATCATGCATAAAAAGG
>CAZPHZ010000139.1:0-8370 GCA_964586035.1 uncultured Saprospiraceae bacterium | reverse complement strand
GAGTAGGATCGTAAGGTTCGCTACCACTGCGCCTATTGTTACTCTTGGTCCTCAGTTTCAGAAACCTGATTTATTCTGAAATTGGGGTTGGTTATTGCGAATACATCCGGCATTTTCACGATGTTTCCTGTTCACGACTAATTATCTCCGGCCATGAAAAAATTTGTGCTTTCTATCACCATTACACTGTTCTCAACTATTGCTCTTTGGGCTCTTGATGCCAGTATTTCTTATGCTACTTTCAAAAGCACAACGGGAAATTACATTGAAGTCTACTTGAATATAGTGGGCCAAACGGTTGCATTCGTCCCCCTGACGGAACCTGGAAAGCTGCAAGCTAACCTCGAGGTGGTCATTCTTTTCAAACAGGGAGACACAGTCATCAAATATGATAAATACCGGCTCAACAGCCCGGAGGTAGAAAAGCCGCTCGATTTTATCGACATGAAGCGGTATGGCCTTGATAATGGAGAATACACCATCGAAGTATCTGTCGAGGATGTGAACAGAGAGGGTAACGCCCGAAAGTACGATTCTGCTTTTTCCATGGAATTCAGCGAGTCAGGGCTTGGCCAGTCTGACATTCAACTCGTGGCCACTTTCAAGCCTGCTGATTCTTCCGCTTCCAATAATCCGATGGTGAAAAATGGTTATTATTTTGAAACCTTAGCTTCAAATTTTTACGATAAATACACCGAGCGCCTCATTTTTTACAACGAAATCTATAATACGGACAAAGTCATCGGGGAGGACTTTTTGGTTACTTATACCATCGAGCAGGTAAAACCCAGCGGCAAGCTCGAGCGGGTGATTACCGGACATCGACGCTGCGTCGCAGAACCGGTGTGTGTTTGTTTGCAGCAAATCGATATTACGAAAGTGACGAGTGGCAACTACAAACTCAACGTGGAGGTGCGCGACCGCAACAAAGAGTTGTTCAGCAAGAAGTCCATTTTCTTTCAAAGGGCCAATCCTTATTTGAATGCAACCAATGAGGAGATTGCTTCTACCACCATTCTCGAAGATGAATTTGTGTCGGCGTTGGATGATGAAGAGCTGCGATATGCACTGAAAGCCATCGCCATGCAAGTGGAAGAATACGATGGCGAGTTGATCAATACGCTTATTAAAGAGAAAAACATCAAAGCCATGCGGCTCTACCTATTTAGCTATTGGGCGAAAAAGAATCCCACCAACCCGGAGTATGCGTATAAGAGTTACATGGAGGTGGCAGCCGCCGTGGACAAGAAATTCCACTCGGGTTTTGGCTATGGATTCGAAACTGACCGTGGCCATATATTTATGAAATATGGCGCTCCCAGCGATGCCATCACGGTGGAAGACGAACCCACAGCGCCCCCGTATGAAATATGGTCGTACAATCAGTTTCCCATGACTAACCAAACGAATGTGAAGTTCCTTTTTTACAACCCATCCCTGGCTACCAATGGCTACCGGCTGTTGCATTCAACGGCACGTGGTGAAGTCAGCAATCCCCGGTGGGAGGTCGAACTGTATAGCAGTTCCCCCAACGATCTCGATGGTAGCAATTTCGTCGATGGTGGCCGTATTAAGGACAGTATGGGGCGCCGCGCCCGCCGGCTGATGAATGATATGTGACCCCGTTCATGCGGTATTATTTTTGAGAAAGACAGTTATTTTTCTTTTCAGGTTTGGTGAAATAGGCCGTGTAGAAAATTTCGGCTATCTTTCGCCGTTCTTTTTCGAGAGCAAAGGTGGTGACTTATTTAAGCACCACCTTTGCTGTTAGACTGTTTCTTCAAATGCCCATGTTTTGTCAAAGAATTTAGTAATCATACCGACTTACAACGAGCTGGAGAACATTGCCAGGATGATTGACGCGGTTCTCGCACTACCCATCCGTTTTCACATCCTGATCGTCGATGATGGTTCCCCAGATGGTACCGCCAATGTTGTAAAGGAAAAAATGGCGGAAAATTCGAAACAACTTTCCCTCATTGAGCGCAGTGGGAAACTGGGACTCGGCACTGCCTATATCGAAGGATTTCGATGGGGCATGAAGCGCAACTTCAAATATATTTTCGAGATGGATTGCGACTTTTCGCACAATCCCGCTGACTTAATACGAATGCTCACAGCGCTCCTGAATCCAAATACCGACGTGGTTGTGGGGTCGCGTTATGTCAAGGGTGGCAAATGTGTAAACTGGCCGGCAGACCGCCTCATTCTTTCTTATGGTGCCTCATTCTATGTGCGTCTGATTACATGGATGTGGGTTAAAGACCCCACCGCTGGTTTTGTTGGCTACCACGCACGAGTGTTGGAAACCATAAACCTTGACCGAATTAAATTCATCGGTTACGCCTTCCAAATTGAAATGAAATTTGCAGCGACCCTGCTCGGATTTAATGTCAGCGAGATACCTATCACATTTACCGATCGCATCGAAGGCAGTTCTAAAATGTCCAAGTCCATCGTAAGGGAGGCTATTTTTGGAGTTTTACAAATGCGGTGGGTAAGCTTCTTTCGATCCTTTCGCAAGGATAGGATGCCGACACGCCGTTCAATTGCGGCCGAAGAAAAGCATGTATCCTGATTCCGGAATTCTATATTTTCCATTCCTTCGAAAGGGCCACCCGGACTTTTTCTATTTATTCTTTCCGGTATAAAAAGTACAAATCCTAGATTCGCCATTCTTACACGGCAAATGGCCCCTCCTTAACAAGGTAATCGCTTAGCTTTTCCTCAAAATGATTTTTGTAGGCCGGTAGATACTGTCTCAGGTCAAGAAGGGAGGCTTTTCACCTGAATATCCAAACTTTTTTACAAGGTAGGTATAAGAATGTGGAGACGGATTAACTCGTCGGGTGGGATTTTTGAATAGCCTGCCTTCTGGTTAGAGGCAATAAAAAACTATATGTCAACAAATGATTTCAATTTATTTAAACTAATTAGTGACAAATTAACCAAATGCCCCATAAAACAATGGTTGTTGAAAACTTTTTTTAGTTTAAAGTGGGAAGTTGTGGAATTATGTGGTGAAATGAGTTACTTTTGGATTGAAATTATTATTCATATAAACTGATGAATCAACTCCTGGGGGAATATCCCTGCAAAATTGACGCAAAAGGCAGGCTTCGGCTACCTGCCGGGCTACTCGACCAGTTGCCTGGAGAGGAGCGTGAAAGTTTTGTCGTCAATCGGGGGTTCGATAAATGTCTTTACCTCTATCCCAAAAAAGTTTGGGATAGTATAACCGTCGAAGTCAACAACCTAAATGTTTACGACACGCAAAGTAGGCAATTTCAGAGGTTTTTCTATCGTGGCGCTACACCTATGAGAAAAGATGGTGCTGACCGGCTCAATTTGCCGAACCAACTCATCGAGTGGGCAGGTATCGATGGCGACGCGATTCTCGCAGGTGTGAACAACCGGTTGGAGATATGGTCCAAAGAGGGATGGAATGCGCAATTAAATGAAGAGCCTGAGAATTTTTCAGTGGTAGCCCAACAGGTTCTTGGAAATTCCAAAGGTGCGAATCCACCCGCGTTGACTTAAAAAAACGACCTGCGGTTATGAGTTATCACAATCCAGTGCTCGCCGGAAAATGTATCGAAGCCTTGTCCATCAAAAAAGATGGGGCGTATGTAGATGCGACATTTGGGGGTGGCGGACATAGCCGTTTGATTTTGAAAGAATTAGGTGCCAAAGGCAGGTTGTATGCCTTTGACCAGGACGACGATGCGTTGCAAAATTTGCCCGATGATGAGCGGCTTATTTTCAACCACCACAACTTCAGGTACCTGAAGCAATTTTTGCGATTGCATGGGGTGCGGAAAGTGGATGGGATTCTCGCCGACCTCGGTGTTTCTTCTCACCAGTTGAACGTTGCCAGCAGAGGTTTTTCCTTTCGATTTGAGGCGGCGTTGGACATGCGCATGAACCGGCAGCAGGAGAAAACGGCGGCAGATGTTCTGAATAATTACAGCGCCGGCGACCTGCAGCGTGTATTTGGCGAATACGGCCAGGTGAGAAATGCCAGGACCTTGGCGCAGAGAATCGTGGCCCAGCGAGATGCGAAGCCAATCAGGAATACCGCAGATTTCATGCTGGTCACCGAACCACTTATCAGGGGGCAGCGCAACCGGTATCTGGCGCAGGTTTTTCAGGCTTTGCGCATTGAAGTGAACGACGAAATGGGGGCGCTGAAAGAATTTCTCGAATCGTCGTTGGAGGTGCTGCGGCAGGGAGGGAGCCTCGTGGTGTTGTCGTACCACTCTGTCGAGGACAAAATGGTAAAGAATATTTTAAAAACGGGAAACACAGAAGGAGAGGTCAAAAGCGACTTTTTCGGCAAAATAGAAAGGCCCTTCACATTAGTATATAAGGGCGTAGTCACTCCGACTGAAGAAGAAATGGCAAGCAATCCAAGATCGCGGAGTGCAAAGTTGAGAGCAGGTATTAAAAATGATGATTGATGATTGTTTCTGGAGTGCCCGGTGTTCCTGCAGGTTCAACCGGTTTCAGAGAACAGGCATTTTGGTAAATAGCTTGGTAAGCAGATGGCAAGGCAAAAGAAAAACAAATCCCTCGGGAATTATTTAGCAATAGGAAACATGGGAGCTTCCATTGTTCTGAAGAACCTGCCTTATGTTTTGTTCCTGAGTTTTCTCACCGTCGTCTATATCGCCAACGCACACTATGCGGAAAAACAAGTCCGGCGAATTCAAACGCTGCAAAAGGAGGTAAGAGAGTTGAAGCGACAGTACAATTCGCTGAAATCTGAAATAATGTTCGAAAGCCGGTTGTCTGAAATTGGAGAGGCTGTAAATGTACTCGGTCTCCACAAATCGATGGGTGGCGTAAAGAGAATTAAGTCAGACGATTAAGCAAAATTCGTAAATAAACAAGCAGCAGTTAAATGGCTTTTAACGTCAAAAACGAAGTGTTGGTGAGGGTGTACGTGGTACTCGCGGGTGTCGTGTTGATGGCGTCGGTCATTTTTTACAAAGCATTTCAAATTTCTGTGGTAGAGGGAGAAAAGTGGAGGAATAAAGGAGAAGAACTTTACATAAAAGAGGTGCCGCTGGAAGCGGAGCGCGGCAATATTTTGACAGAAGACGGAAGCATGCTGGCTACCTCGATGCCGTTCTTTGACATCAGTTTTGACCCCAATTCATCGGCCATAGACTCGGCGGACTGGAACCGGAATATCGATAGCTTAGCCTATTGCCTCGCCACCTTCGTGAATCCCGAATTCACTCCCGGTGGAATGAAGGATTTCCTGGTGGAGCGAAAGGCGCAGGGGAAGAGATATATCCCCATTGTGCGCGGTGCTTCTCTCGCCGAAAAGGAGCGGATTTCAAAGTTTCCACTTTTTCGCCTCGGCCAGTTCCGCGGTGGGCTTATTATTCATCAAATGTTTAAAAGGGAGCGCCCCTTCCAGCTATTAGCCAACCGTACAATTGGTTATGTGAGTGGCGACACCATAAATGTAGGTCTCGAAGGATATTTCAACGATGAATTGAAAGGGGGAGAGGGCACGCAATTAATGTATAAGGTAGGAGCAGGCTTCTGGATACCTCTGGAGAATCTTTCCAAGATAGAACCTCGTCCCGGAAATGACATTGAAACCACCATCGATATAAACTTGCAGGACATCGCTGAAAATGCGCTGGCAAACGCCATGCTCCGTCATCGGGCTGATTACGGCACCGCCATTCTGATGGAGGTGAAAACCGGAGCTATTCGTGCGATGGCCAACCTTTCTTTTACTCGCAATGGTAAGCTTTGGGAAACCTATAATCACGGAATAGGTTCTGCTACCGAGCCAGGGTCCACATTTAAACTGGCCTCAATTCTCGCCCTGCTTGAAGATGGCTACATCGAACCCGACGACAGTGTCGATATCGAGCAAGGCCGCACGATTTACTTCGATGCCGAATTACAAGACGCCTATGTGCACAACATGAATAATGTCACAGTAGAGCGGGCTTTTGAAATGTCATCCAATGTCGGAATCTCCAAACTAGTACAACATTATTATGGAGAGAATAACAGTGCCGGCAAATATCTGAACCATCTCCACGACTTTTTTCTCGATGTACCCACAGGTATTGAAATGTATGGCGAGCCAACGCCTTTTATCAAAAGGGCTTATAGCAAAGAGGACGAGTGGAGCGGAACCACCCTGCCGTGGATGGCCATAGGTTATGAATTAACCATCACGCCCTTGCAGTTGCTCTCTTTTTACAATGCTGTCGCGAACGATGGAGTCTATGTGAAACCATATTTGGTAAAAGAAGTGCAGCGGTACGGTGAAACGATCAAGAAATTTCCTATCACACAAGTGAAAGGCCGGATCGCCTCCAAAAAAGCCATTGCAAAGGCTCAAAAAATGCTGGAAGGTGTGGTTGATAGTGTCTGGGGCACTGCGCATAAATTTCGGGCCGGACACTATCGGTACGCCGGGAAAACAGGCACCGCACAATTGGGCTACCAGCGGCTGGAAAACAGAACGAAGGTAAAAGGTTACCAGGCTTCATTTGCCGGGTATTTCCCGGCTGAAGATCCCGTTTATTCGTGCATAATACTCATCAGTAAACCCAAAAGGGCGGGCATCTATGGCGGCCAGGTCGCACTTCCGGTTTTCCGGGAAATTGCCGACAAAGCATTCGCCATAAGACCGGAATTGTACCCCGTGGTGAACGACGACCAGCGGCCGGTGCTTGCCTCTCGCAAAATGCCCAACCACGATGCCGGCTACGCCAAAGACCTGCAAAAGGTACTGAAAAAGCTCGACATGGATTATTACTACCGGGCCAGCGGCGATTGGGCTGTGTTGAGGACAGTGGCACCCGACAGCCTGAAAATAGTGATGAGAAAAATGAAAGATAACCGCGTGCCAAACGTGCGGGGTATGGGCTTGCGGGATGCGCTTTTTCTTTTAGAAAATAAAGGGCTGGAAGTGAAAGTGAATGGGAGGTTTGGCAAGGTGAAACAACAATCTATAAATCCGGGTACGAAGGCGAAAGGCCAAACAATCTGGATTAGACTTGGGTGAAAAAATGAACCGTTGAAACAGCTTCACGAGATACTTGAAAATATAGATGTTGTAAATCTTTCGGGGACGACTGAACTGGAGGTGCGTCATATGACGATGGACAGCAGGAGCGTGAAAAAAGGCTCCTTATTCGCGGCAGTGCGGGGTACGGTGACCGACGGGCACCGGTTTATTGAAAAAGCGATAGAGCAGGGGGCCACGGCAATTCTTTGCGAAGAAATGCCTGAGCACCGCAGTGAGGGTGTGACTTTCATTCAGGTGGCGGACAGTGCCGGAGCATTTGGCCGGGCGGCTTCCAATTTTTACGGCCGCCCCTCCGAAAAACTGAAGTTGGTGGGAATCACCGGCACCAACGGAAAGACCACCACGGCGACCCTGCTTTACGACCTTTTTACAGCGTTGGGCTATAAAGTTGGCCTGATTTCGACGATTGAAAATAAAGTGAACACCCGTAGTATCCCCTCCACACATACTACACCGGATGCGGAGTCTATTAACTTACTGATATTACAAATGGTGGAGGCAGGTTGCGATTACGCTTTCATGGAAGTCAGCTCTCATGCTGTGGTCCAGAAGAGAATCGCAGGCCTGCATTTTTCGGGAGGGGTTTTTACAAACATTACGCACGAACACCTCGACTATCACAAAACATTTAAGGCCTATATCGGGGCCAAAAAAATGTTCTTTGACAATCTGCCCGCCACAGCTTTTGCCCTTGTCAATTTCGATGACAAGAACGGCAGGGTAATGCTACAAAACACCAAGGCCCGGAAGCTCGGATATGCATTGCGCAAGCCCGCTGATTTTAAAGCCAAAGTAGTTGAGAACAGTCTTACCGGTTTGCAATTACAACTCGATAACGTTGAATTTCATGCGCGGCTCATAGGCGAATTCAATGCGAGTAACTTGCTGAGTGTATATGCGGTGAGTGTGCTTTTGGGGCAGGAGCGGCAAGAGGTCATGCAGGTACTTAGCAATTTGAGAGCTCCTGAGGGCCGGTTTGATTTCGTGCAAAATCAGCGCCGCAACATCACCGGCATTGTGGACTATGCACATACCCCTGATGCTTTGGAAAAAGTGCTGAGCACAATCCATCAATTGCGCAAAGGAGCCGGCAGGATAATTACCGTGGTGGGTTGCGGAGGTGACCGGGACAGGACCAAGCGGCCGCTCATGGCAAAAGTGGCCTGCGATTACAGCGACTCGGTAATTATAACTTCCGACAACCCGCGAACCGAAGACCCCGGGGCTATCATCGCAGAAATGGAAATGGGTATTCCCGCTTATGCTTCCCAAAAGACTTTGTCCATCACACGGCGGCGGGA
>CAZPHZ010000138.1:0-8389 GCA_964586035.1 uncultured Saprospiraceae bacterium | reverse complement strand
ACGGCGAATACGCTAAGACGTGTCACGCACTGACACATCACTCGGTGATGCTCAAATTCACTTGAGCCACGATAGCTCTTCGCTCACCACACGAGAGGCAAAACCTTTGTTGAACAAAGTCATCTTTAAATGTCAGACCCCTGCCGGAGTCTTCGGTTCTGGTCAATTTATTTTGGCCACGATAACTTTTCGCTGACCTCGCCAGAGGTCAAACCTTTGTTGAACTCCGACCCCGAACGAGGGCGTACCCTACCGCAACAAGGTCACATCCCCTTTCAACACCTTTTCCTCCGATGTTACGATGACCGGGCAACCCACCCGGATGAGGTAGATGTACACGTCGCTTTCGGCGGGTTTACCATTCTGGCGGCCGTTCCACGGGCCGGAGCCTTCATAGACCAATTGCCCGAATCGGTTCCAGATTTTCATCGAACGCACCTCCTCTTCACCGGGTGAAACAATGGAGAACACATCGTTCAACCCGTCTCCGTTGGGAGAAAAAGCCGTGGGAATGTCTGCCTTTTCCACGTCGCATTGCACGGTGACAAACACGGCCTGCGTGCCCGTTGCGGAGCACCCGTTGGCACCCGTCACGATGACGGAGTAATCGAAACTGCCCGTTTCGCTGAGGCTGTCGGTGCAAACCGGCGAATTGGTACACTGGCCGGTGATGTTGCCGCCGAACCAAAGAATGGAATCGAAAGAGGCCGGGGTAATCGACAGTTCGATGGCATTGCCGGCGATGACGGTATCGGGCACGAGAAGTTCCATCTGCGGCGTGTCGAGCACAGCGAGATTCAGGCAGCGGGTGCTGTCGCAACCGTTGGGTCCGGGAAAGGTGACGCAATGCAGGCCGGCAGTGGTCAGCGTTTCTCCTTCAAAAACCACACTGCTTCCCTCGCAGATAGTATCGTCGAGAAAGGTCGTATCAATGGGCGTTTTCAGCAGCACTTCCACGCAATGCACGCTGTCGCAGCCGTTTGGATTGACGAGGGTATCGCAATAGATGCCCGGCTCGCTCACAGCTTCGCCGAAAACGACCACCGTTTCACCCGGGCAAATTTCCACCGGCGGGTCGTTGGTGACGATGGCCTCATCGCTCACCGTAACGGTGACGAAAGCCTGTGCCATGCAACCGGCCGTGTCGGTGCCGGTGACGGCATACGTCGTCGTGACCACCGGGCTGACGAGAACGGCCGAACACTCCGCATTCTGGCAATCGCCGGCAGGTGTCCACTCGTAACTATTCGCTCCGGAAGCCTGCAAAGTTGTGGAGGAGCCGAGGCAGATGGTGATGTCCGGTGACACGGTCAATTCGATGGTGTCGCTGAATGCCACATTCACCATATCCGTTGCAGAGCATCCGTTTTCATCGGTCACTGTGAGCGAAAAATTATTGTTTTCAGGTATTAAAATCTGAGGGTTAAACACAGTGGCACTGCTGAGGGTGGGCGGCCCCGGCGACCACAGGTAGTCATAACCAGCATCGTAAAACGCGCTGAGTTGGGCTGGAGCACCCGGACAGAAAAAGGCATCCCCGCCGGCATCGGCCACAGGCAGGGGGTTCACCACTATCGTCACCGTATCCGAACCCACACACCCCGTTTCATCCTCCACCGTCACCGTGTATATGCTCGTCGTTGCCGGGGCGACGGTCTGAATTTGTAAGCCAGGGTTCACGATGCCCGGCCCCTGCCAGAAATGGCTCACTCCCGGCGAAGCGGCGAGGTTGGCCGATTGGCCGAAACAAATGGGCGTCTCGGCGAAAACGATGCCCGGCAGGGGTTGCAACGTCAGACCGAAGTGGTTATTTACCGTGCAGCCGCCGTTGTTGCTTTCCGTCAGCACAAAACCGAATACCTCCGGGAGCGCACCGCTAATTTCACAATTAAACACCGTCGTCGCTGCATTCGGGTCGGACAGGCAATCTGCCGGCGACCACTGATACTCATATCCCGGCTGCGCCGGAATGCCGATGACCATGTCTTCGCCCGAACAAACGACATACTCCTGCCCGGTCTCGTATTCGATGGGCACCCACACAGAAGCGCTGTCGCCCGAGCAGGCGCATTGCACGGCGGGGTCGATGTAGACGACGAGGTTGCACAAATTGCCGGCAGGCACGGAGAATGCTCCCGAAACAGTCACCGTTTCGTTGCTGCCGATGCTCTCGTCGTAACCGGCCTGAGCAACGGGCACATCGCCGCTGCCGTTGCCGTCGGTATCCAAATAAAAATCGAGCAGCACGCCGGGAGGTGCCGGTGCGCCCATGTTGGTGATGTCAATGGACCAGGTCAGGTCGTCATTCGGGCCGTTTTGCGCAGCAACGAGGGCGAAATTGCCGAGGTCCAAATCCGGTCGTGCGGGAGAAAACGGCAATACGAGCGAGCCCGTGTTTACGTGGGTGCTGCAACTGTCACCGGTGGTGGAGCACAGGGCCTGCGTCAGCGCTGCGGTGCGGAAGATAATCAGCCCGTCCTGGCAATCCAACGCGCTCCAGCCCGTGGTGTTGAAGCTGAAACAAACGATTTGTCCCGTGGGGATGCCTTCCGGCAAAGACCAGACGAGGTTCCCCGACAGCAATTGCGGCGTGCATTCGAAATCGGGTTGGCACAGCGAGTTGCACGACCCCGCCTCGAAATCGATGCCCGGTGGCAGGGTGACGATAACGGTCGAACCGGGTGGCAAAGTGTCGGAAGCGGTGAGTGTCACATCGAATGAAACCCCGTCGTTGCAACCGAAGCCGGGCACCGGCTCCACGTCGATATTTGTGGAATAGGGCTGACCTATGCCCGTGATACACACGGGGTCGCCGGGCTTGGCCACGGTATTCGTGGCGATGCCGCAGTTTTGTTGCGCAGCAATGACGAAATACGTGAACGTATTGGCCACAAAGTCACACGTGGTGGTGCTCAGATAGCGCAGTGTCAGTGAATTGGCGGGTGCCGACCCCACTCCCGGCAGCCCGTTGCCGAGCGAATCGACGAGGGTCGAAAGGTTCCACAGCGCTGTGCTGTTGGGCAGCATTTCGGGATCTCCAACCGGGATGAAATTGCCGCTGCCCGCGGGATACTCCACCTCGCTGCTGCCGGGCAGGATAGTGACACCGGGCGGGAGCAGGGCCGTCAGCGTCAGATCGTACACGGCCCCCAACTGGGCGTTGAATATATTGAGCGAGTACCAGGGAATGGTGTCGCACAGGTCGATGCAACCGGTGGGGCTGTTCACGAAAAAGTCTATTTCGCCGGGCGGCGAAACGAGCGTCAGGGGTCTCACCTGTTCGTTGCACGGCTCCTGAATCTGACTCTCAAAAGGGGTGCAGTTCCAGCCGTAATGAATACTCAGGTTTTCCAGTACGCAGGAATTATTGGTGGCTGTGAGCCTGAAAGCGACCGTGTCCACGAGAAAATCGCCGAGCTGAAAAACGCCGTTCACTGACGGCACGGGCTGCCCCGTTTCCTGGTTTACGAGCTGAAAATCCGTGACCAGGCCGCTCGCCGAAGTGATGTACAACCAAGTGTTGGGAGCCGGGCCGCTCGACTGAGAGGAGACAATGGTGGGGAAATTGGCCAGAGTAAAATCGAGCACTAACTGGTCGTCGAAGCTCACAATGTCGAACAACGGCGCATCGATCAGCAGGTTGGGCGTTAGCCCCCGCAGAGAAGTGGACTCCAGGGTGAAATCCAGTGGATTCACGGGTTCGGGGATGCCTTCGGCAAAGTCGAGCGTAGTGGTGAATTTCGCCGCCACCGAGCTGCCGATGTCGCAGGGCCCGTCGAAGATGTATTGGAACAGGGCCGAAAACCCCTCTTCCAGCGGCGGTTGCTGAAATTGTCCGAAATTGTACGTGTAAAGTCCATTGGTGGCGGTGACGGGCACGAGCGGCACTTCTGTGTCCAACTCCACGCCGGTCTGGAGCCGAAGGAATTTCAGCTTCGCTTCCGCAATGGCGATATCGGGCGGCAGTTGCACCCGCCAGTCCAGCGCAGTCAGAATGTTCCGGTATTCGTAAGGGAAGAAGTTGCCGTTGTTCAATTCCAGTTTGAACAGGCTCCCACCAACGTATTGCGAATTAGAGCAGGGCGGTAGTCCGAAAATTCCGGGCACTATGGCAAACTCGTAGCCGGTGAGTTCGTAGATTTCGGCATCGCAGTAACAATTAATGGAGTCCCGGTTGGTTGGGTTCAAATCATTGTACACCGAAAAAACAGGGTTAATGACAAAATCACCGAGCAAGGGTGTAAGGTCCGTTTCGCGCTTAAGGTTGTAATTTATCCGGTAATCCGCCTCGAAAAGGATGGAGTCGCCTTGGCCGTATTCGAAGCCAGGCGGCAGGCCGCAACCGCTAAGGAGGGCAGGGGTAAGGTCGTATTTATAGCTTGAAAGCTGGTTGAATTCAATGACCGCTTCCGCGGGCAGGTCGTTGCAAGAATACCAAGCTCCGGTGCTGCTGTCGAGGATGTGCAGGGAATTACCTGCAGGCACAATACTCTGCTCTGACAGGAACGGCTCGCTGTTGATTTGGAACATATTGCTCAATGCCCCAAACATGTGCTGCGCTACCCCGTATGGCAGTGTTTCCCCAGGAACGTCGATGATCACTTCGCCGCGCAAAACGGTGTGAAGCGTATCGCCGGCCATGAAGCGGTCGGTGCGCACTAAGTTGAAATCGAGCACACCTGCGCCGTCGGCAAATTGGTCGTTGTCGTTATCGGGCAGACCGTAGTTTTTGCGCTGACCGTGATAGGTGTACCGCAGGTATCCCGGTACCTGCTCGATGCAAATGGAATCGAGCGGGCATTCGTACCCGTTGCCAAAATCGGCACACACCTGCATGTTGCAGCCGGCGGGATAGGCGCTGCACTTGCTAATGGTAGTGACAATCCGGCCGGTAATATCGAAACCTCCATCCAGGCACACCGGCGTTTCGCAGGTAGTTTCCAGAGAATCCTGGCACACCTGCTGCTGCTCGCACAGGCTCTCGCAATTGAACAAGAAATCGAATTGTAACACCGCCGGGTTGGAGGCCAGCGGCAACTCGTATCTGGCAGTGACGAAGGTTTCCATGGCTCCGGCCTGAATGGTGAGGTCGAAGGGAACCTGCCCTGCCAGTATCATCTCGTTGTCCATGTCCCAGACCATGCCGCAGGGCAGCGATATCTCCACCGTGAGCTCATCGTCGAGCAGGGTCAGGCTGTCGTAATTTATTTCATAAAAAATGGTGTAAGTCGAGTCGTCCATGAGGGTGCCCGCCGGCTGTTGGTCCACGTCTGCCTGCATCCACAAACCTTTTTCATACACATTTTTAAAGCTGGTGTATTGGATAAACGGGTTGGGTGGGCATGGCTTGTAATAGCTGTAGTTGTAGCGCCATCCCACGGAGGGTTGGATGCACTCGTATTCGCAGAAATAGAGGTTCCAGTAAATGGTCACCGAGTCTCCGGGGCTGAGGGAGGCAATGTGAAACGCGGCCGATGCAGCCAGGCTTTCAGGCCCGTCGCAAGGAGAAGTGAGCGTCTCCTGTAAGCCGGGCGACACACCCACGGCAACCGGCCCGCCCGCGCTGTCGGCCCACACGCTCAGCGTGTCGATATAGCCACCGAGGAAAAACAATGGACGGGTGACGTTCAGCGAAATATCCGTGGCTTCGCCATTCCCGGTGTTGGTGATGGTCATGCCCTGCGTGTAGCCGTTCGGGCCGCAAAAACACTCCGGCACGCTGGTGATTGGCTCCCAAACGAGAATTGGAATTTTATCGGCCGGCTCGATGGTGACGATGGCGTTGACGAACACTTCCTGGCATACTTCATTTGCTTCGCAACCCCAACCCGCCGTAATGTTCGAAACGGTGGAGGTGATGTCCACGCCACAGTCAGTTATTAATATTTCTTCGGTGATGACGATGGTTTCGTTCAACTCGAACAGTTCGTCGCCGTCACCGATTTGGGTGAAATTGCTGCCGCCGAGCGCCATTTGAAAGGTGTCGGCTGCCGCAGAAATGTCATTGCCCTGCGGTGAACTGATATCGATGCCCGGCTGAAAAGCGTCGGTAAATACGAACCCCGAAAGCGGCCCCGGCCGCGTATTGCGGATGAATATTTTGCGCAGCAAAACATCGCCGAGGCTGCCCGTCATCACCGTGTTGTTTACGGCGGTGATGACCAGGAGGGGCCGCTCCACGACGTAGGGGTTGGAAGTGACGGAAGCGCTGCCGCCATCCCAGGTCAGCGTGATTTCATTGACAAAAAACTCGGCGTTATCGATGCAGGCCACCACCGGGCAGGGCGCCGCCGCCCCAAAGGTGAACGATTGCGAAGCCCCCGGCTCAATGGCACTCAGCGCGAAAATCGGTGCACCGGGGTCGGAAATATTGCCCTCCTGTGCCCCCGAAACCGAGCCTTCGGCGTAGGTGATGCCGCAGACCGTGCCGGCCGTGGTGGTGAAGACCACCGTCACCGTGGGGTTGTCCAACACGGTACCCGACGTGTTGCTCACCGTCACTTCAAAAGGCGCAGTATTGCAGACGAAAAACTCTCCGGGGTTTTGATAACTGATGGTTTGGGAAAAGGATAGGAACGGCAGCAGGATTCCCGCCAAGGCAAGAGTGCCAAACCTAAATGGGTAAGCGTTTAACATAGGTCCTGGGTTTAGTTCAATACGATGTGTTCCGTAGTATTGCGAAGCTAAAGTTAGAAATTTTCGTATTGCGAAGTTAGCTGCTTCCGATTATCCTTTAGATTTGAAGCTTGATTCCTCATTAGATGGTAATTTATTAAAATTCCGGTTTCAAGATTCAGGGCTTTTGTCTCATTTACTCCGTCCCTCATCACTATTTTTAGATGGACAGAGTGCGAATTTATTAATCACCAATTGAATCACTACACCTGGACATACGTTGGCGGCGCGGGCCGCAATTACCGGGTCGGGTTGTTTCACGGCAACAAGACCGGCCATGTGCTGATATACGTGGGGGTAAAGATTGTGACAATAGATTTTAAGGTGTTCGAATCAAAGAAGTACACCTTTTTCATCGACGATGAATTGTGCAACGTCCGGCTGGAACGGAGGGGTGACAAAATGTTTTACTTTTTTGAAATCGATCAAAAGACCGACACCCCGAGAAACCGGGCACGGAAGGTATTGGAACACCGGCACCTCCGGCAGGCATTGATGGTTTTTGGCATTTTCGCCCTTGTTGTAGCTGGTTTTGCATGGTGGATGTCACACGCTGCCGAGTCCGGCCTGGAGTCAAAATCCGAAGAACTATTGGCCCGCCAGGGGAGGGAAACGGTAGGCATGGTGGCCATCGCCAAATACCCCGGCCGCACGGAGGTGACCTACCAATTCGTGGCCGGCAACGAGGCGTTCAGTTCATCATCAGACCAGGGTTCCCGCCCGCCCGCCAGACTGGATAATGGCATGCCCCTCGAATCGGGGGATGAGTTCGTGGTGGTTTACGCGCAGGAGCATCCTGAAATAAATCGAATTTACTTCGACCGCCCCACCGAAGAACAACTCGGACGATACCACCGGAGGGCCGCCGGGAGGTACGCACAGTTCCATCCCAATGAAGCACCTTCCATCATCGCCTGCAAGGTGGAAGTAGCGTACCAGCTCAAAGGCATCGGCGGCCTGGCGGATTTTTACTTTCAGGATGTGCCGCCCGAAGATAACCCCGGCCACAACAAAATAACCTACCTCCGCCTGACGCGGGATTTGCCTTTTCAGAAAATGGTAAAAAAGGAGTGTTGGTGAGATGGGTGCCGGACAGGATTATCTGTCTTGAAATTTCTACTTTTGCCTGAGCATTCTTTCATTCACACATTCTTTCATTGGAAAAACTTGCACAACATATAGAGGCGCTCATATTTGCCACTGACACTCCCGTTTCACTGGAAGACATTCAACAATGTCTGGAGGAAGCAATGGAGCAGACTTTTGCGCCGGAAGACATCGAGGCGGCCATCGGGCAGATAAACCAGCGCTATCAGCAGGACGACTTTGCCATCGAGGTGGTGGCCATTGCCGGAGGCTACCAGTTTATGACCAAAGGGGCCTATCACGGCACCGTGGCCACCTGGCTGAAACAGACGACTAAAAAAAGGCTTTCACAGGCCGCCATAGAGACGTTGTCGATCATCGCATACAAACAGCCCGTGACAAAATCGGAGGTGGAAGCCATTCGTGGCGTCAATTGCGATTACACGCTTCAAAAACTTCTTGAGAAAGAGCTTGTTTCCATAATTGGGCGCAGTGAAGGACCGGGCCGGCCATTGTTGTACGGCACCAGCGTGAAATTCATGGATTATTTCGGTCTGAAAAACCTGAAAGACCTGCCGCAACCCAAAGATTTTAAATCGCCGGAAAGTGAAATCGGCGAGCGGGCACC
>CAZPHZ010000137.1:0-8400 GCA_964586035.1 uncultured Saprospiraceae bacterium | reverse complement strand
GAACGATGCCGCCACCGCCATACACCACCCTTCCGCCTTTGGTAAAATAGCGGGTAGTATCTTCGATGGCAATTTTGCTTTTATCGTATAATTCTCCACTGGTGATACGGTCCGCAAAATCGTGGTCATAGTTCTCTCGGATTTCGTACGGTTTCTGAATACACCGCCCGGAGGGGGTGTAATAGCGAGCGACCGTTAATCTAATAGCTGAACCATCCCTCAGCGGATACTGCTCTTGCACTAAGCCTTTGCCAAAGGTACGGCGGCCGATGATTACGCCGCGGTCCCAGTCCTGAATGGCTCCGGCGATAATTTCGCTTGCAGATGCCGAACCTTCATCTGTAAGCACCGCAATGTGTTCGATGTCGTAAAAATTCCGTCCTGTGGTTTTGTATTCGCTACGCGTAGCATTGTTGCCTTCAGTATAAACGAGAAGCTTGTCTTTTTCGCCAAACAACTGGCTCAGAATGTTGGTTGCTTCCTGAAGATAGCCCCCTGGGTTGCCCCGAATATCGAGCACCAGGTGTTTCATGCCCTGGTTGTCGACCATATCTTCCAGGGCTTTCATAAATTCCTCGTAGGTATTGGAACTGAAACGATTGATTTTGAGATAGCCGGTTTCCTCATCGAGCATATAGGCGACTTCTACACTGTGCACAGGAATTTTGTCTCTTTCAAGAGTAAAAAGGAGCAAGTCTGCCTGTTGGCCCCGGCGAATGCCAATGGTGACTTTGGAGCCTTTTACACCTTTTAGATGATCCAAGACACCGGCGGAGTCAATATTTTTACCCACGATCAGAGAGTCCTGAAGTTGCACGATTTTATCGTCTGGCAGGATACCAGCCTTTTGGGCGGGCCCTCCTTTAATCGCTTCCACAACCATCACCGTATCGTCCACCACGAGAAACTCGATACCTATGCCATCAAAGCTGCCTTCGAGTTGGTCGTTCACCGTTTTCAGTTGGTCGGCTGAAATGTAATTCGAGTGGGGGTCTAACTGAAAGAGAATGTTGTCGATGGCTTCTTTAACCAGGAAATCTTTGCTGACATCGTCCACGTATTTGGCTTCAATATAGCGAATCAACTCTTCCAATTTGCCCTGGCCCAACGCGCTGGGTGGCAACTCTTTCTTAGCCTTGGTTTTAGGTATTTCGATAGCGGCAACCGTGGGTGGATTGTTCTTCATCTTGCTGCCAAGCCACATGCCCGTCACCATCACGAGTGAGAACAAGAGCGGCAGCCAAATATTTAATTTTTTCGGTACCATGGAATGCTTGGAATTCATGCCGGACTTAAAACTAGTTCGCTCACCAGATAAAAAAACCGGCTGGAGGCCGTCCATTCAAATCATTATAAACAAATGCCCATCCTTACTTCTCAAAAATCACGCAAATGTAGTTAAGGAACGATGAATTAATTAGTCCGGCATTTCACGAGTACATTTTTTTGTCAGGTAAACCGGAGAAACTCTTACTATACATCGTTGCCGAAAGGTTACGCATGTAGAATGTTCAAAAAAGCGCCGCATAAAACTTTTACATCATTGCATTACACCCACCAAAACCTACGAACCCGGCACTCTTGAAAATCGTTGGATTCAAACATCTGAATTGAAAAACAGTTGACCGTTTTCCTCGCGGGAATCGGACATTGAATGGAATTGGCCGCATTCCTTTAACATTCCTCATTTCAGGGAAATGATCGGGTGCAATCGTGAAAGTATCGAAACAAAATCCCACTTTTGTTATCATTTTTCAAAATAGAAGCGTGATTAAATGGGCAATCTTATTTCTTTTTTAGAAAACAATCCACCGGACTCAATTTCAGGCAAATAATGAAAAAGTAAGGTTATAAAATATCACACATTTAAGCTGTGACTACAAGAGATGAGCATGCTTTATTAATCCGGAAATTTTTACACAAGAAACACTCACTATGGGCAAGATTGACAAACTCGACAGGCAAATACTTTCTCTTCTGATGAAAGACGCGGGCCAACCCTACACCGACATTGCAAAAAAGGTGCATATGACAGGTGGAACCGTGCATGTGCGCATGAAAAAACTGCGGGACATGGGTATCGTTCAAGGCTCTAACCTAATCGTGGACAACAGCAAACTTGGCTTCGACATTTGTGCTTTCCTCGGCATCTATCTCGATAAGAGTTCGCTATATGAAGATGTGGCCGAAGAACTGAGGAAATTCCCCGAAGTGGTGGAAGCACATTACACCACGGGAATTTACAGCATTTTTGCTAAAATCTATTGTAAAGACACTAATCACTTGCGCAGCGTGCTGCACGACAAGATTCAAAACATACCCGGCATTCAGCGTACCGAGACATTTATCTCGCTGCTGGAAAGCATCAACCGGCCGGTGGACATCTTGTTTGAAGAATAGCCTCTCAGCCATGCCCCATTTGCCCCTGCGGATTGTTCATCCGTCAGCCCGGCACTCATTCCTGGCGGCATCCGGCATCATTTTTTATGAAATACAGCGTTCTTTTTCTTCAAAGGAGAGATTTTTGAATTCAAAATTTAGCGGCCGGGTGGTTGCTGTGCGGTAGCAATGAATCTCTGGTTCGGCCATTTTTCGTACGTAAGCGTCGCTGTTATGCAACAATATCACACGATAGTATGTCTGCTGTTTTTCAGCCTGGGATTTATGGGCCGGATCAGCGGAATGGTGGAACCGGCGGTTACAGCTTCCGACACCATCAAATACAAAGGATATCGCCTCGACCTTATTCAATTTGAAGTTTTAAAAAGGAATGACGACTGGCTCAAAATCCGGTTTACCGCAATAAACTCCGGCCGGAAAGATATTGATTTCCGAGAAGAACAAACCGCCGGTTGGGTGCAGGTGAATTATGGTCCCTCGCTTTTCAATAACAAGCTCGGAGGATTCCGGGATCATATCAAATACCAATTGGCAAAAAGGCATTTTACATTAGATGCCGGCAAAGTAAAAAAGAATGTGGACCTGAAAATATCTACCCTACCTCCGCCAAAACAGAAGGAAGCGGTTTCAAATAGGCAGGTGGTTGAACCGGAGACCACTGATGCATTTTCCGAAAAAGGAGGAGAAGAAGGGCCAGCTGCCATAGTGGAAGAGCCTGCAATTCAGAAAAAAGCACCCTGCCCGGACATTCTTTTCACCGAACTGAAAATCATCCAACAAGACGACAAATGGGCCACCCTGGGATACACCATCATGAATCAGGGACCAGGCATTTTCAGACTTTTTGGTGCCAGTGATGGTGTTGAGACCAACCTCGTAATAAGGGCTTATATTTCCGGAGTCCCCGTTTTGTCAAAAGGGGCGCTCCCTATTGGTGGAGCATTTATCCAGGAATTGCCTGGTCGCCCAAAAGAACTGCAAACGGGGCAAAGTTTCAGTGCCGAAATCAAACTCGACATACGTAAGAAAACGCGCTACATGAAAAGCCTCATCCTCTCCCTAGATTCCAACCAGTTCGCCCTCGAGTGCGACCGGACCAATAATACCGGAGCAGTTATCCTCGACTGAAATTTACCGCACTTTTACCTGCCCCTCTTCTGATTTCAAATTGAGAAAATTGCTGGCGGAGTTTGTGAGTTCAATAACGGTGGGTTCATTCACGAACTGGACGAAGCTACTGCTGCCGGGCTTGCCAATAACATCGAAACACACCTCGTATAGTTTAAACCCATCGGGCTGCGTAATTCCCTTTACGTTAATGTCGAACCAGGAATAAGTAAGCAGCCCCTTGCCGGCCAATTGAGACCCGAAGTTATTGGCGGCCATGCCTGGTAAACCAAAACCTTTTACCTCTTTAAACCGCAGAACTGCGGGATCCCATTTCATGGTGTATTGCATGGAAACGATTTCCTGGAATTCACGGGCCGTCACGGCAACGCAGGCCTCCCCTCCATTTTTTGCATCCACGCGTGTAGCAGCAAGATTCAATGAGCCAACAGTTGCATGAGAAACCGGAGGTGAAACGGCCACAACAGGATCTGAGGTCTTTGATTCTGTATTCAATGCTTGCTCCGTCGCCGAATCACGAGCCTTGTCGTCAGAGCAGGCAACACTTAAAAATACTATCAATAAAAAAAATAGGGATGATGGTATACGGAGAGTGGGATGGAGGGATTTCATAATCGTCATTTAGTAGGTGTGTGTCCCTCTGGCCGGGAGTCTTCCTCCCAACCTGCCGGGTCACGTTAGTTAATTATTAATAACGGAGCAAATTTAACAATGTGATACTGTTTTGCCAGGAACAGGCCGGTTATTTCACCACCACGAGACCGCCCTGAGAGCGCAACTCTAAAAACATGCTGGAACCATTGACGATTTCCACCGGTGTGGGATGCCCTGCGATAGCCAACTGCGAGCGGGCACCAGCTTTCCCCATAACCTCGAAGCACAGCTCAAACAGAACCTTCCCATCGTCGAGGGATACGCCGCGCAGGTTTGGATCGTACCAGGAAAAGGTGAGAATTCCCTCGTCGGCGAGATGGGTTCCAAAACTCTTGACCCCCATGCCACGCACCCCGAAATTTTTAATATCCGTAAAACGCAGGGTACCCGTATCCCACCGCACACTGTATTGCATAGATAGTATTTGGTGAAAACCTGCAACCGTTACCGGCACACAAACTTGCTGCCCCTCTTCGGCATCCACTGTTGCCAGCGTGAGGATGAGCGTATCCACGGGGGGTAACTCGTACGCTGCCTCTGGTATGAACCGGGATTGTTCCGGCATGTTCACTGGCGGAGGAACCAGGGTAAACGCCGAGAGGGCAACCATGGCCAGCATGAGAAAGAACTGATAAACTCTGGATTTCATAAAACGGAATATTTTGAGATGCAAACTGCGTGAAGTGCTCAATGGGTTTCTTTGGGCGGGTCAACAAAAAACGTTCCCTGTGCCGAAACCTGCCAGATTGTCTTCAAACGAGCCGCTTAACGGTGGTGGAATTTGAAAGCTTCCGGCCACCGGCCAAATTGAGCAAAATCAGTCCCGGCGTTTTTCCCACTTCGATACTCCCCATATCCTGCTCGAAGCCGAGCGCCCCGGCCCCATTCAATGTGGCCCAGCGCAGCAATGTCTCAAACGGCACATAGCTTTGAAATCGTGCAATGGTTTTCATTTCTTCCAAAATAGAGAGTTGCCAATTGGAAGTCAGGCTATCGGTACCAAGGCAGACTTTCGCTCCTGTGTCGGCGAAACGTTGATAATCGGGCAATCTGTTCTCGATGTATAAATTAGCATTAGGACAACTGCACCAATAGACATTTGCCGAGTCCCGGCTCCATAAATGGGCAGCCTGAATTTCCTCCTTTTGCGTCATCGTGTTGTGGACAAACAGGGTACGATGCCTCTGGTCCATGTTTTCGAGGGCATAATAAATGGAGGGTTTACCGGTAGGCTCAAACTCTTCTATGGGAATATTGAAGGTTTTGAAAAACTCGAGAAAGTCGCCCGTTTTCGATAAAAAGAATTCGTCTTCGTGCACCGTCTCTTGATTGTGAATACTGATGGTGCGTGCGTCCTGGGGAGAGAAAACTGAGGACGCATTAGCACGATTAATCAGAGAAAAGAGCTTTTTAGAAACAGTGTATGGAGCATGCGGCACGCAGCTTTTGCGGTTGCCGCCTTCGGAGGAATGTTGTTCGAAAACCTTCATGTAATCGTCGAAGGTTTTTTGTGCCCAATCGTCTTTCAAAAAGTCGAACATCTCCACAAAAGTGTAATACCGGATGGGGCTCTTGCGCTTTGTGGCAGCTGTGCAGGCTTTGTTCGATATGTCGCCAACTGCCACAATGCCTTCATCGTACATCTCGGCGTCGGCAATTTCGATGGCGCCATCTATCCGCTCCTGCGATACATCCCGATGGTTGACAACGGTGTGGAGAAAAGGCAATAAACCTGTTCCCGTAGGTGCAACGCCTTTCATGTGGGAGAGTTCCAAATGACAATGTGCATTGATAAAACCCGGCACGATAGCTCCATGGTGCGCTTCAAGGAAGGCAGGGTCGTGGTTTTCTCTTTTGTCAATTTGTAAAATCTTTCCGGTATCGTCTACGATAACAACACCGTTTTGAAGGGGGCCGGATGAAACAGGGTAAATGTAGTCTGCGGTCAGTTTTCGCATCTTTCAATCTTTAACAATGTAAGAAATCTTCTTTTGTACTATGTGTTGCAGTCTGTTAAAAGTTTGCTGTCAGCCGCCTGTCTATCTCCCGCATCACCTCCTGTGCTATCTTTAGTGCCCGGTGACCTTCCTCCAATGACACAGCCACCGGACTGCCGTTTATTATACTGCCGGCCAAAGCCTCCATCTCCATTTTGATGGCGTTCACTTCTCCCGCCTCCGGCATCTCCATGGTGATATATTTGTGACCATTAGGCGTTTCCAATTCCATGTACTCCCCATCGTTGGGCTTGTTCTTCTCACCGAACATGCGCAGGATCTGGCTTTCTTTTTTCAAAAAATCGAGGCTTATATAGGCGTCTTTTTGAAAGAGACGGACCTTGCGCATTTGTTTCATAGAAATGCGGCTGGCTGTGAAATTTGCCACACAGCCGTTTTCGAATTCCACCCTTGCGTTAGCGATATCGGGCGTATCGCTCACTACGGGCACACCGTTGGCGCTTACGTATTTCACCTTTGATTTCACCAAACTCAGCACGATGTCGAGATCGTGTATCATCAGGTCGAGCACCACCGGAACGTCGGTACCCCGGGGATTGAACATGGCCAGCCGGTGGGCTTCCACGAACATGGGGTTCATGGGGATGTGCTGCACGGCCAGCATCGCCGGGTTGAAGCGTTCGACATGACCGACTTGCACCACCACGTCATGTTTTTGCGCCAGGGCAATAAGGGCCTCCGCCTCTTCAGGCGTCTGTGTCACCGGTTTTTCAATAAAAACATGTTTGCCGCGTCGGATGGCCTCAGCGGCCAAATCGAAATGCGTAGTAGTCGGTGTAACGATGCTCACTACATCTACTGCGTCAAGCAGCTCGTTACAACTTCTAAAAGAAGGTTGACTGGCACTTGCCATCACAGAGGCAGAAACGGCAGGGTCAATGTCATAAAATCCAGCTACGGAATATCGATGCTCCAACTCGCCGAGGCACTTGAGATGAATTTTTCCGAGATGGCCTGCGCCAACGACGCCGATACGAATCATAATGAGTAAATGAATGAATGGATGAAGCAAAAGTAGGGATTGGTCTTACAAAAACAACTGCTAACTTTGCCAACTCATATATTCAAGAGTATGATCAAACGCCTCAACATCCGCAACTACGCCATCATAGAGGAGTTGGAGATAAAATTCCCCAAGGGCCTTACCATCATCACTGGCGAAACCGGTGCCGGCAAATCCATACTGCTGGGTGCGCTGGGGCTTATAATGGGTGAAAGAGCGGACTCAAAATCGCTTTATAAAGAGGGAGAAAAATGCGTAATCGAGGGAGTATTCGAGGTGGAGCAGTATGGATTGAAATCCTTTTTCGAGGAAAATGACCTCGACTATTTTGGCGAATGTGTCATACGGCGGGAACTCACTCCCGGCGGCAAGTCCAGAGCCTTCGTCAATGACACTCCCGTCACGCTTGATATCCTGCGTACTCTCACCGGGGCCCTCGTTGACCTGCATGAACAGTTCGACACACTCGACATCAACAATGTCTCTTTTCAGCTTCGCATGGTAGATGCCCTGGCCGGCAATAAGTCCCTGCTCGACGCGTACCAGTCGCATTATAGTAAATTCATCAAAGACCGCAACCACCTCGAGCAACTCAAAAGCCGGAGCGAACAAGCTTCCCGGGATTCGGAATTTCTCACTTTCCAACTCGAGGAATTTAGCAAAGCCGAGCTGGAGGACGGCGAACAGGAGCGACTCGAAGAGGAACAAAGCCGCCTCACCCATGCCGAAGAAATAAAGCGCACCTTATCGGCAGCCTACCAATTTCTCGCCGAAGGCGAACAGCCACTCACAGGGCAGTTGCAAGATGTGCTGCGCACCATAAGTGACATCAAAAAATACGACCCTGCTATTCCCCATCTTTTCGAGCGGCTCGAAAGCATCTTACTCGACCTCGGCGACATGGCAGATGAGTTCGGGAAATTGGCCGAAGGCACAGCTTACGACCCTGGGCGCATCATGGAAATACAGGAACGTCTCGATTTGATTTACCGCCTTCAAAACAAACACCACGTGGCCACTGTGGCTGACTTGCTCGCAATACAGCAGGATTTACAGAACAAACTCGACGCCATCGGCGACCTGTCGGCCGAAATTGTAAAGCTGGAAATCGAACAGTCCAACCAAGAGAAAAACCTGCGCAAACTCGCCGGAGAAATGTCTAAACGCCGCCGCTCAGTGACGCCGGGGTTCGAGAAA